>JANOAI010000259.1:0-1582 GCA_031411055.1 Pirellulaceae bacterium | reverse complement strand
TTGAGACCCGAAGGGTCGGTACAACCTATGCCGGGGCTGACAAGCCCCGGTTTGGATATCGCGAGTCAAACAAGCCCCGAAGGGGCGACAGAACGTGGCCTCTCCCAAGTCGTCATACTGAAGGTCCAGCTTTCCTCCCGGAAGAGTTTCAATTTGCAACTCATGATTTTTTATATCTTCATATAAATCTTCAGCCGAAAGTTCTTTCATTCCTCTCCCGGCTGCTCGCTAAGCTGCCTAGCCTTCATCCTTGTCCTTCTCACTCATTCACGCCAGCAATGAATCGAACCGACAACACACTCGCTACAATTCAGGTATCTTGAAGGTGCCATCTCTCTTAAAAGATCGTCCAATCCAAAACCAAATACCCAGGAATCATCGATATGAAATTACCTATGGCTTTGACGATTACATGCTCTCTACTCGTTCCGCATCTTGCGTCGGCCGAGAATCCGCCTGGCTTCCACAAATTGTCGATCGGAGAGAAAGCTCCCGATTTCAAATTGCCTGGTATCGATGGCCGCGATTGGACGCTCGACGATTTTAAGAGCTCCAAAGTCCTGATCGTCTACTTCACGTCCAATCATTGCCCCGTTTGTCACGCACAGGATCCGCGTTTGCTGAAACTACTGAAGGAGTTCGAAGGACAAGGAGTCGGCGTGGTCGCAATCAATCCAAACTCCGGCGATGGCTTGCGTCCAGATGAATTGGGTTACTCTAAATACGACGACGGCTTTGAGCATATGAAGCTCTACGCCAAAGAGGAAGGATTTTACTTTCCCTATCTTTATGATGGCGAAACTCAGGCCGTTGCAAAAAGCTATGGCTGTCTCGCCACACCCCATGTTTTCATCTTCGATCAAGAACGAAAGCTACGTTACCAAGGATGGCTCGACGATTCGCGATTCCTTGACCCTTCTACCGTAAAACGCCAAGATGCTCGCGATGCGATTCTTGCAATCCTCGCCGGTAAGCCTATTGCCATCTCCGAAACGAAGCCCTTTGGCTGTTCAACGAAATGGCGAGAAAAAATCGCAACCGTCGAAGCAGACAATCAACATTGGGAAAGCCAGCCCGTAACGCTCGACACCATCGATGCAACTGGAATAGCAGCACTCGTTAAAAACCCATCTGACAAGTATCGCCTCTTCAACGTCTGGTCGACGACCTGCGGACCATGTCGAGTCGAATTTCCTGGTTTGGTTCGCATCTCAAGACGCATGGGGCTTCGTAAATTCGAATTGATCACCATTTCAACCGACTTGCCGGACGATCGCGATACCGTAATCGCGTTCCTGGACAAACAGCGAGCGGCCCTGCCCCGCAAACTGAAAGCATCGCTCGAAGAAGAAGGTCGAAAGTCCAATAACTATCTGTACATCGATGCGAGCATGGATAGTTTGATTCAAGCCTTAGATCCCAAATGGGAAGGTCCTCAACCTCATACCATACTGGTCGCTCCCGGCGGTGAAATTGTCTTTCGCCACAACGGCCTCGTTACCGAAGACGACTTGCTCGACAAGCTCCTCAATATCATGTCGAAGGGCTATCAACCCTAGAGCAGTTCTCACGTGGGTGTAGC
>JANOAI010000258.1:0-12678 GCA_031411055.1 Pirellulaceae bacterium | reverse complement strand
CAAGATGGCCCGTTTCCGTCCTCCGACAAAAGATATCCCGACAACAAATTCACCCATCCTAAAGCGGGCAACTGCCGCTCAACGGAAGCTATACAATGAGCTACAACTTGCCAGCTAAAAAATCCGCTACGGCGTTGCCCGAAGGGGCGATACAAAGCGAACTGTGTCGCCCCTCCGGGGCTTGGTTGACGACCGATATGTGAACCGAGGCTTACCAGCCTCGGCATAGGTTGTACCGACCCTTCGGGTCTGAATCGCGCAACTTCAAACCTAGCGATTCAGGCTCAATATCAATTGTTTTTCGTGTTAGACAACAAGAGTCCTCGCAGCCTTGAGCCATTTTTATTGAGTATCTTCTATGTTCATACGTACTGTTTTCGTCGCTCTATTTTTATTTGCCACAAGTCTTATTGCTACGACGAGCAGCTTTGGCGCGCCACCGAATGTGGTCTTCTTTTTAATCGACGATCTTGGCTATACGGATTGCGGCTTCAATGGCGGCAAGGACATTCGGACGCCAAACATTGATCGGCTTGCGAAAGAAGGGACGGTACTCGCGTCGCACTACGTGCAGCCAGTATGTTCGCCGACACGGTCCACGCTAATGACCGGGCGTTATGTGACAAGGACGGGTGTTTACACGATCGTAAAACCTCATGCGACCTGGGGGCTTCCGTTGCAAGAGCGGACGTTGGCGAATGCGCTGAAGGAAGCAGGCTACGAAACGGCGATCACGGGAAAATGGCACTTGGGCGAATTCGATCCAGCCTATCTTCCTACTGCTCGAGGCTTCGATCATCAGTATGGACATTACTTCGGTGCGATCGACTATTTTGACCATACTCGCAACGGTGAAGTCGACTGGTATCGCGACGAAAAAAAGCTTGATGAAAAAGGTTATTCAACGCATCTCGTTGCCAAAGAAGCGTGTCAACGGATCCAAGAAAAAGATAAAACAAAGCCGCTCTTTCTATATGTCCCGTTCAATGGCGTTCACGGCCCACTGCAAGTACCGGAAAGCTACCTTCAAGCTTACCCCGATTTGAAGGGGAACCGACAAAAGATTGCGGGGATGCTTTCGGCGGTTGACGAAGCGATCGGTCAAATCATCGAGACGTTAGAAAAAACAGGGCAGCGCCAGAATACACTCATAGTATTTTCAGCCGATAATGGTGGCCCAACGAAATCGGGCAACAACAACGGGCCATTACGTGACGCGAAGGGATCGTTGTATGAAGGAGGTGTTCGCGGGTGCGCGTTTGCAAGCTGGCCGGGTAGAATTCCGTCCGGCGCTCGAGTCGACAAACCGGTTCACATGATTGACTGGTATCCGACGATCGTGAAAATAGCAGGTGGTTCGCTCGAACAGAAACTTCCGCTCGATGGACGCGATCTGTGGCCGATGCTCACACAGAACGGACCGTCTCCGCACGAGGCTATTCTTTCGGTGCAAACACCGACGAGGGCGGCTCTTCGGATGGGTGACTGGAAGCTAATTATGTTTGAGGGCGAAGCCCCAGATGACGAAGAAAGTACGGCAAAGGGGGCAAAGAAAGGCGGGACGAATGCCAAGGGTGCCAGGATCGAGCTCTATAATTTGGCAAGCGACTTGGGGGAACAGAAGGACTTGGCATTGGCTGAACCTGAACGAACCAAATCAATGACGGAGAAGCTGAAATCGATGCTTCACGACGCGGTTGTACCAGGCGACAAAGGGCACGATCCTCCCGTTGAACCCAAAAACGGGAAGAAAAAGCAAGCGTCGTAGTCTTTCGCCCTTTCGGAACCTCGACTCAAGACGCGAGAGATTTGAACTCTAAACAGGCAATCCAAGTCTCCATCGCAGACCTCGATTTCAATACCGATTGAAAGTCGTTTTAGGCATGATTATCAGGCTTTCCGTGAATGCGAACGCTGTCAATCGGCCTGTTTTGCCCTTACAAGATCGATTTTTGTAGACTATCCTCGATGGGTCTCTTTTTTCTAGACCTGATCCCATGTTGCGATAGCCGTGCTTGAGGATTACAGCGATATCCTCACCATGGCGAATACGTTTTCCGAATTACCGATCATTGATCCCATCCTAGCCATCCTGAAATCGGAAGGCTACGAGATCCCAACGCCGATTCAGGCTGCTGCGATTCCGCCTCTTTTAGAAGGCCGAGATCTTCTTGGTTGTGCTCAAACCGGGACTGGCAAGACAGCGGCTTTTGCAATTCCGATCATCCAGCATTTGCACGGGAAGTATCGCAAGGGAATCGCGGGTTCGCCTCGGGCGCTGGTCTTGGTTCCGACCCGCGAGTTGGCGGTTCAGGTTCATGAAAGCTTTGAAACGTACGGACGCGGGATGAAGATTCGATGTACTTCGGTCTTCGGAGGTGTTGGGCAAGGTAAACAAGTCGATGCGCTAGATCGTGGTATCCATGTTTTGATCGCGACACCAGGTCGACTGATGGATTTGATGGAACAGGGTTACATCAAACTGGACCTGGTCGATCATTTGGTGCTCGACGAAGCCGACCGAATGTTAGACATGGGTTTCCTGCCAGCGATCAAGAAGATTGTTCGCGAAGTCCCGAAAGAACGTCAGTCGATTTTCTTATCTGCGACGATGCCGCCGCCCATTCAAGAACTAACGCGCGAGCTACTTCACGATCCGGTGACAATTATGATCGCGCCACCGTTCACGACTGCTCAACGCGTTCGCCAGCGTTTGATGCACGTTACTAAAGACAACAAACGAAGTCTGATGGAATTCCTACTCAAAGACGAGCGACTGACGAAGGTCCTGGTCTTTACACGAACAAAACATGGTGCCGATCGTTTGGCCAAGAGCCTGAAAACAGCCAAGTTGGCGATCGATGTTATCCACGGTAACAAATCGCAAAATGCTCGCCAGCGAGTACTTAACGAATTTCGAAACGGCAAATTGCGAGTTTTGGTCGCGACCGACGTGGCGGCCCGTGGAATCGATGTGGATGGTGTTTCGCATGTAATCAACTTTGAAATTCCGAACGAACCGGATGGCTATGTGCATCGCATTGGACGAACAGCTCGAGCTGGCGAATCCGGCGAGAGCATTTCGTTGTGCGATAGCGAAGAGCTTGAGTTTATTCGCGATATCGAAAGAGAAATCGGTAAAAAAATTCCGATCGATCGCGATCAACCCTTTCATAGCGATTTGAAATACGTCGCTCCTGCTCGCGGTTCTAAGCGAACGTCTTCCAATCGCTCCAGTGGTTCACCCAATCGTAGCTCAAGAACGGGCGGTAGTCGCCCGCCACGACGTGATAGCCAATCAAGTGTGGTTCGTCGAGAGACACGTAGCGATAGTCGAACGGAAGGCCGTTCCGAGAGTCGACCAAATACGGAAAAGAAATCTTCGGTCAAGAATGAAGCGGTACCAGAACAACAACGCAAACGCTCGTTGAGTGGCAAGGTTAAGAAGTTCAAGCCAATCACCAAGAAGTCATACGGCTTCTCATTCGGTGGTCAGTCGAACAAGGGTGCCAGTAAGCCGAACAAAAAGAAGCGCCGGGATTAGCCAGTCGCCTGAAGACGTGTTCGAAGCCAGGTCTTCCATGAGCCTGAGGCACGAGCCGATTCTGGGTACTTTGAAATCGGCTAGCGCCTCAGGCTCAAAAGTTGCAGGGTTTTTCGAACATTTTAAACTAGACGCGCTACGCGATTGAAATCGTCTTGCCTTCCTTGACTGATCGATAGATTGCTTCAATCACTTTCAAATCGCGAAGTCCTTCTTCGCCGGAGACGCGATTGGGTCGGTTCTCTTGAATGCACATCGAAAA
The DNA here is from genome assembly GCA_031411055.1 of Pirellulaceae bacterium. Classification (GTDB taxonomy): domain Bacteria; phylum Planctomycetota; class Planctomycetia; order Pirellulales; family Pirellulaceae; genus JAIYDQ01. The sequence goes on along the minus strand of JANOAI010000258.1, from coordinate 8,872 downwards.
GGCATCCATTTCAGCCGCAAATTGATCGATGGCCGGTAGCTTCATCGCACCCGCAGATGTTTCACCCTGAATCCCTTCGTAGCTGAACGCTGGACCAAGTTTTACAAAACCTTTCTCGGTTTGAACATTGACTTGGTTGAGGCCTTTGAAGTTATACGATGTCGAGCAATGAGCCTTGAGGCCATTTGCAAAGTTCATAACCCAAGTAATCGATTCGTCGACTTCAGCAAATTTCACGGCGTCGGTTTTGGTCTCCTGGGCTGTAACGCTAATGGGTTCTTCACTCGAAAGATATCGAGCGGCTTGCAATGCATAGATCCCAACATCCATCAGGGCACCGCCACCGGCGAGTTTGGATCGCAATCGCCATTGGGTGGGATCACCGATGGGGAATCCAAAGCCCGCGTCGATCGAACGAATGGCACCGAGTTCATTGCTTCGTAGCAGCTCGATACTCTTGAGATGATGTGGTTCAAATTGACAGCGATAACCAATCGCAAGTTTCCGAGACGCTGCTTCGCACGCTGCGATCATCCGCTGACATTCGGCTACCGAATTAGCCATCGGCTTTTCGCAGAGGACATGCTTTCCTGCTTTGGCCGCACGGATGGTATATTCTTCGTGCATGCTATTTGGGAGAACAACGTAGACGATATCGACTGAAGCATCGCCGATGATCTTGTCGAAATTCTGATAGTTGTAAATGTGTTCCGAGCTGAGTTTGTATTTCTCGGACCAGACTTTTTCTTTCTCGGGTGTTCCAGTAACGATGCCTGCGAGATGGCAATGCTTCGTCTTCAATAATGCTGGCGCAATTTGGTTCGTCGAAAGGTTGCCTAGGCCGACAAGGGCAATGCCAAGGCTTTTCTTCTCGGCTCCGATGGCCGTTGACGTTAAGAAGCCACCAGCGGCAGTACCGATGGCTAAGCCTGCCGATAAAGACTTCGTAAAATCACGACGATTGGTGGATGTTGGGTGGGACATAGCGTTGATTGGATGGTAGTCTGGGAAGAGGTAAGAATCGTTTTCGGGCGTCAGCGAAGCGACGCCTGATAATTATCTACGGTTTCTGCTGAGCAAACAACCAAGCGTAGAGTTCTGGGTTTTTGTAGGTTTCGGTCCAGCTATCGTGGGGGACACCCGGATATTCGGTGTATTGGATCGTGCTTCGGAGTTCTCTCAAAGCAGCAACCATCGTTCTCGATCGCGAAACTTTGACCGTTTGGTCGTTGTCGCCGTGGAAAGTCCAAATCGGGAGTCGCGATAGCTTGTCTGCCGTTTTTAGATCCGCTCCGCCACATACTGGAGCGGCAGCCGCGAAGAGATTTTCGTAACGAGCGATAGCGTCCCACGTCCCAAAACCACCCATCGAAAGGCCGGTAATATAGACACGCGTTTCGTCGACTCCGGCTGAATCGATCATCACATCGATTAACTCTTTTACGAGTCTGAGCGGCTCGCTGGGTGATTCTGGAAAGTTATGCGATTCAAGCTTCCAATCTACCTCACACCAACGAAGATCTTTCGGGCATTGCGGAAACAAGACATAAGCCGGATACATTCGACGGCGTTCTTCGTTGGCAAAATCTTTGGCCGCATGCTTGAGCTGTGCTAAGTTGTCGTCACCGCGCTCACCCGCCCCGTGAAGGAATACGACGAGTGGATATTTTGTGCCTGGATCGTAATCGATGGGCTTAAGGAGTCGATAAGCGAGAACGTTTCCATCTTTGTCTGCATACGCTCGCGGCTCAAAGATCTTTAACAAGAGATCGTCGGGCTTCGCGACAGATTGCTTTGATTCTTCGGCTTGAGTTTGGGGCATAAACGAGAAGGAGGACGTTGCCAGAACGAGGGAAAGGAAGGGAATACGCATCGTGTTTCTCAGCGTTGTCGCGGGGCGGGGATTTTTAACCAGATTTCCAAAAACCATTCTACGGGAAAGTCCAGATGGATGTGCGCTTTGACTTTGTTTCTAACCCATCAAAAGTCGCCTTTCGCTCCTCGGCTGTTAATTTTTTAGTGTCGCCCGTCGCTCCGCGGCGGTAGCGTGCGTAACGAGACGATATGGCTATATCCGTTCCCCTTGTTCGTCTCGTGCTTAATAAATTCACAGCCTGTCCGCGAAAGTTCTGTCTTATCTTATCTTTCGCGCCGTGAAAGACGACTCTAGAAACAAAAGGCTAGAACAATCGATTTGAATCGACCACGAGCGGGTCGTGCGAGAGCTTGACGAGCGGATCACAACGAAGCAATTCTTTGGCTGAAATGGGCCTCCTTTGCTCGATCAGACCAGAACGATGTGCCAGGAAGCCGATGATCGACTCGGGTTGAATTCCTGCTTCTCGATAGGCCGACAAGCGTGTGTCGCCATGACGTTTTGCCAATCGTCGGCCATCGGTTCCAACGACGAGAGGCAGATGGCAAAACTGAGGGTGGCTCCAATTCAAGGCATCGTAAAGAACAAGCTGTCGAAAGGTACTGATAAGTAGATCATCGCCACGAACAACTTGTTCGACATTCATATCGTGGTCGTCGACGACAACTGCCAGTTGATAGGCGATGGCACCATTTGCGCGAGCGACTACAAAATCGCCAAGCTGTTTACGAAGATCTGTTATCGCCTGTCGTCCAGCAAATTGGTCAATGAATTCCATCTTTTGCGAGGGAATACGAAATCGCCAGGCAAAGGGAACATGCTTCGTAATGAGCTTGTCCGCATCATGAACGGAGTTGATTGAGCAGGTTCCGGGATAGACTGGCCCATCGAGGTTGGATTCATGGGGTGCGGCCGAGATCAATTCGATTTGACTACGAGTGCAGGTGCAGGGATAGACGAGTTCGCGCGATTGGAGTCCCAGCAGCACTTGTTGGTAGCGTTCCAATCGCTCTGTTTGAAGGATGTAAAATTTCTCAACATCATTGAGAAAATTCACATCCCAATCCAAGCCCAACCATTGTAAATCTTCGATCGCTTGTTGTGTTGCCCAGCTTTTTACGCGCGGTGTTTCGAGATCTTCAATGCGAAGCCAAAGTGGGCTACCACTTTGTCTTGCGAGTAACCACGCGATGAGAAATGTCCGAGCATTGCCGAGATGCTGGGCACCGGTCGGAGAAGGAGCAAGCCGACCAATCATTCGACAAACACTTTAGGGTTGGGAAATCGCTTTCCATTTTGGTGTTCTACCCAACACCCGCGGATGGCTTGAATATACGTTCGAATCGGATGGTCGCTGAAGTAATCGATTCGACCCATCAGCAAGCCTGTCCAAAAGCCACGAAATCGATCGCGAACACGGTTCCAAGAAATGATGTTTCGAAGTCTGTCACTACTGTCTAAATAGAGTTCGAAGCCACTATGTTTGTAACCCAACCAACGCGGTGGTACCCTTGCGACGATATCGTTATTATGAACCCAACGATAATGAGGCAACTTCACGGCATGGATGTAGGCTCGGTTACCGACGCGCGGCGACCCAAAGGTGAAGAGAGCTTTAGGATTGGACGGGATCGAGGAAAGTTTGCATCGGCCCGCGCACACAGTGGCCATGGCTCCACCTAGTGAATGTCCCGCAAACCAAACTGGGCGTTGATTCTCGCGAATGGCTCGTTCAATCATGGGCCAGAGATCGTCGACTTCGCGCTTAAAGCCGCGATGGAGTCGACCGACTTCGGCTAAGACGGTCCACGCATTGGCGTCGGCCTTTAGATCATTCCATTCGTGAGGCTCGGTGCCGCGACAAACAACAATCAAATCGTCTTTTGTGCTGAGGAGATAAGCCTGAGCGCCATCGCGATCAAGAAATTGGATCTCTTCCATCCCAATCGCCGAAAAAATCGCTTTCGATTTTTGGTCACAGAGGTAGGCGAACCGAGATAACTCGGCGAAATAGAGCGATTGTTCAATCCAGTGAAGGTCAGCAATCTTTCGAAGCTGGCCAGTTTCGTCCCGTTGCGTAAATATGTCGGGAATGATCACGGCTTCAGCTTGCTCCAGATCCCCCTGTTGCGTCATTGGAGTGACGGGCGGCTTGGCAGCGGACGGAGTGACATCTTCTTGGCGTTCAGTCATCGTTTAGTGGATTCATTTCCATCGAGCTCGAATTTGTCCCTTGGGAAAATCCTACCCCTCTTCTCGCAATTCGCCAACGGTAGCCAGCACGGTGGATAAGCCAAAAGGCGACTGCCAGGAATAGATAATTTGAAATAAATTGGGTAGCAAAATAGGCTTGCATGTAGGACCGATATGCGATGTTGGCTGGATCGTTGGGAGCCAGATTCGACAATGTTCGCGTATGCACAAACAAGCGAATCATTCCATCTACGAGCAGGACTAGGAACGTAAGAGTCCAGATGCGCCCGGACAGCTTGGCGTAAGTCATCGCGACCATGCCGCACAAGGCGATTTCACTACAGTAAGATGGCAACCAAGTCATGGGTGACATGGGCTGAAAGAAAATTGGGGAATCGGTTGACAATAGTTTCCGAATCCAAATCTCGATTGCTAACGGAATTGCAAGTACGAAAGAGGCAAAGAAAAAAAACTGAATCGATAGACGTTTAGGTTGTCTCGTCGCCAAAGTGGAAACCAAATGGACGCCGGTAAGGCGACCCCAAAAAAGAAATCCGACTATAAGAAGTGCCTGAAAACCGACGAGAGTTACGAACGGTGCTACGAAGAATGTTGTTATTCCTGACGACTGGATTGCAGAGCTGGACCACCAAAGTACTACCCAAGGCAATAAGGTACCGAGCGCCAATAGGACAACAGCGATCTGCTTCTTTTTATCGAAACAATTCGTACCCAGCATCGACAACCACAAGCAACAGATATTCGCGAAGACGGACATGAGAGAGTTTGACAATCCAGAAACAATCGCGTCGACTTGGAATGTCGCATAGGAAGGACTGAATCGATTTACCTGAGGAAGGGTAAAGGCACTGAGGATTGTGCAGCTCGCTAGAACCAATAACCAGCCACGAGTCTTTGTGGGGAGATTTTCGTCTGGTTGGAGAACAAGTGGAGCATTCATTTTTGCAATGGCGCCAACGAGAGAACAGTGGAAGTCGATTCATCTTAATCGATTTTTTCTGATCCCGTTGTTTCTATCGGCAGGCCATACGATCGTGAAGGCTACTATCTGCTGTATACTATCCAAAAGTTAGAGAGTTTTTGTGGTTCCGATTGTTTCGAACATCGGTAAAAACGGAACTGTGCTGTGCTTTATCGAGGATACGATCCATGAATCGAAGTATTCAATTAACTCGCTCGCTTATCAAAATTGCTTCCTACACGATTAGCCTTGTGTGGGTGCTGTTATGGTGGCATGGAATGACCCTCGCCGAAGACGGAGTCAGTCGCGTTCAAGTCCTGAACTATCCCGATTGCATTGAATTGAAGAATGCAACGACCCGCGTCGTGCTCGGGCATCATGTGGGTGGGCGTGTTTTGAGTTATGAACGCGATGGGAAGAGCGTTATCTATCTTTCGCCGAAGGAGGCGGATTGGCAGTCGGTTACCGATGAACGCAAACGCGAAGCGTCAGCCGGTCGCTTTGATGTGGGACCGGAACTTCTTTCGAATCGTGGGCCAGCCCTTTGGAGCGGAACATGGACGAGCGAAGTTACCGGTCCTCGATCGGCCAAACTCATGAGTGCGATCGATCCGAAGTCAAGGCTTCAGATCACTCGCGAGTTTAAGTTGGATGCGAATTCATCGCGGTTGACGGTCACGCAAACAGTCAAGAATCATGGCACAACCGATTCCCGCCATGGTTTTTGGAGTCGTACTTTCGCCAAGCATGGTGGAATTGGAATCGTCCCGTTGACGCCGGAAAAAAGCCGCTATCCCAACTTCTATACGCTCCATCAGGATCGTGCTCAGGTTAGTTTAAAACCGGTCGACCCTAAGATTCGCCTTGTTGGTAATTTTCTCGTTGTCGAGGGACCACCGGCTTTTCCCAAGATGGGTTTCGATTCTTATGCAGGTTGGGTTGCCTATCAAACGAAAGAAGATTTACTTTTCGTTCAAAAGTATCCGGCCTATCCCGATCGAGTTTATGCCGAAGCGACTGGAATGACACTATCGCTTTGGTACCCCGAGGCCGAAAAGGTTCCAGCCTGTGAGATTGAACCGATTGGGCCCATGGAGACGGTCCAACCGGGGCAGTCCTCGTCGTTCACAGTCGATTGGTGGCTGCTCGACCATGCCTTTCCGAAAGAAGGGACGATCGATCCCGAGTCGATTTCCAAAGTCGTTTCGAATCAATGCAAGTAATATCAGGGACCCCTGTGGACCGAACTTAGAAAAATCGACACCGGATCGACGTCGTATGTCTCGACGATTCGAGGCGTTCCGAGTAGGCTGGCAGAGTCATGTCCAAGATATTTTATCATCCGCGTCGCGTTGAATTTTGTGAGACCGATGCGGCACGCATTGTTCACTTCTCAGCTATTCTGCAATATGCCGAGCAGGCAGAGCATGCCTTGTTGCGAAGTCTTGGAACGACGGTGTTTTCTTATCCCAGCGATGAAAAAAAGTCATCCATCAGCTGGCCACGGGTTCGAGTTGAATGCGACTTCCAGGGAGCGGCGCATTTTGAAGACGAATTGACGGTGGCTGTTCGCGTGGCCCGGTTGGGAACGAAGAGCGTTACCTATGCATTTCAAATCTCACGCGCGACCTCACCGATTGCTTCTATCGTTTTCACCAATGTTTGTTGTCGTGTTTACGATGGTGCCAAGCTGGAATCGATCGAGATTCCATCGGAACTTCGTAGTCGACTCGAGGAATACCAAGCTGTTGATTTTGGAGCAGTTTGATGGAATTGAGTTACCTGGAGCGACTCACGTTGCGGTTAACGGCGGGAGCTGCCTACTTGCCGCAAGCTACGATTGATCGTCATGCCAAGTACATCCTCGGACTTCAGCAACAGGATGGAGGTTGGTCGGGTCGCGAGGGAGGCAGCGATCTTTACTATACGAGTTTTGCTTTAAGATCTCTGGCAGTAATGGGGCTATTGGAAGGGCCGGTAGCAGAACGGGCGGCCGACTTTCTAAGTCGCCAAACTCAGGCTCCGCATGCGTTTGTCGACATTCTTTCGCTGGTCTACGGTGGTCGTCTGATCGAAGCTTCCTGCGGGTTGGATCCTTTCGCGAACTCATCGAAGGGTTGGGAACGTCGGCTTGAAGAACTGTTCGTGAACTTGCGTCGGTCCGATGGTGGATTTGCCAAGACAGTTCAAGGACAAGCAGGGAGCACTTATCAGACCTTCCTAATCGCAATTGGCTTAGAATTGTTAGGTCGACCTTTGCCTGCCAGCGATCCGGCCATCGGCTTTATTCTTTCACAAAGACAATCGGACGGAGGGTTTTTGGAAGTTCGTGTTGCGAAACGCTCCGGGACGAATCCCACGGCCGCAGCTATTGGGGCGCTTCAGACACTTGGGCGACTGGATGAAGAAGTTGTACAATCTGCGGTTGAGTTTTTGCTTGATCAGCAGACAGACAACGGCGGTTTTGCTGCGAACACGCGAATGCCGCTACCCGATCTGCTTAGTACTTTCACCGCGTCGCTATCGCTCTTTGATTTAAATAGTGCAACGGAAATCGATATCGAAGCCGCATTGAAGTATGTCTATTCGATGGAACGAGAAGAAGGTGGCTTCGCGGGCTTTGAACTCGATCCAGCTCAGGACATTGAGTACACGTTTTACGGCTTAGGCGCGCTGTCGCTACTAGCGGTCCCAAAAACGCCGTAGGGTAGAGAAGTCGAGAAAGGCATGGGGGGATTCCCGCAAAATTTCCCCGAGTTTCTGCCGAAGGATTGACTATCGACTTTGACTCGCAATACTACTTTTAAATCAGCTCTGTTCATCAGAACTGGGCCTCTAATACGATCTTCTGCCCCGGTTGATTAGAGGTTACTCCCACGCGACTTCTGCCCCGGTCCGCGTGGGTTTTTTTATGCGCTGAACGAAACGGTGCGTTGTACGAGAGGAAGTTTTGCAAAGGGTCCGACGTCGAGACGTGCAGACGACATCGCTCTTTCTTTTTAGCTTTTTAGCCTGAGGCGCTAGCCGATTTCTAGGTTAAAGAATCGGCTGGCGCCCAATGCCATCTACGTTCACCTTCCCGCGAATAGCGGGAGGTCGATGGCGAGGTACGAGCCAGCGGGGAGGGTGAGATTTCGAATGTTTCGTGACCATATTCCCTCCCCTCGTCGTCGTTCCTCCTCCTCGACCCTCCCAAAAGGGAGGGTGAAGTTAGGAAAGTAGATGGCATTAGGCTAGCGTCCCAGGCTCAGTGTGTTTGAGGACACCTACCTCGATGGACGTAGGGCGACAGCTCAAAGTTGCGTAACAGTGCAACTACAGGTTGAGGTTGCAACGACGCGGCCTCGATCATCTTTAATCTCGCAATCGACGAAACCGATCCGTAGACCGCGTTGATTTACACGAGCGATGGCCGTCAGCTGTTTTCCTCGAACGGGTCGCATGAAATGGATATGAAGATCGATCGTTCCAAAGTCCTGGTCGTCATCGAGCGTTCGGCCGAATGCAATCCCCATAGCCGTGTCCGCAAGGGCGGCGATGACGCCACCGTGGACGCGACCCATCGGGTTATTAAGTCGCTCATTCACCCGCAAATGGACGGTCGCCTCTCCCGATTCACCTGGTTCGATGTCGAACCCAATCAAGCTAGCGATCGGCGCGCTTGAAAAGCGATCCTCAGGTTTATCAGTTTCATCGGGTGACATGATGTGATTTCAAGCTGCTTGCGGGCTGTTGATTAAGAACGAACTTTTTGAGTCACGAGTGTAGTGGAGCGTCAAGTTTTAGATTTAGGGTTGGGTTATGGGGTCAGGAGTCAATTG
>JANOAI010000257.1:0-5426 GCA_031411055.1 Pirellulaceae bacterium | reverse complement strand
AGGCCTGTCCCGTTGCTTTCGAACGAGGAAGTCGAACAAACACAACTAAGGCGACCGTTAACGTGACCATGATCGTCAATGCCAGCAGCATTTCAATCAAGGAGAATGCTGAGCGGTTCGATGGCCGTAACCTTGTTGCGTTGGGTTTCATCTGTGATTTAGGCATGAGTTAGTAATCCAATACATCGAACATCTTGAACATTGGCATATAGATTGCCAATACGATCCAGCCGACGCATGTGGCTAAGGAAATCGTCAAGGCGGGTTCGAGAATGCCTAGCACGGCTTGTATTCTTGTATCGAGGCGACTTTTTACGAGGTTACAGGCGCCTGTCAACGCCTGAGTCAAACCACCGGTTTGTTCGCCAACAGTAATCAATTGCATGACCGCGCTTGGAAAAAGATATTCACATCTTCGCATCGCGATACTAATTTTGTAACCACGTTGAACATCCAGCGCGACTTCTTGCAAGAGATGTTTGGCATGACGATTGGGGACGCTTTTGGCTGCTTGAGTCAAGGCGTCAAGGGGAACGAAACCAGCTTCCGACAGAACCAAGGCCGACCTAAGGTACTCGATCGCTGAGAGATCTTGAAAGAAGGGACCAATACCGGGTGCTTTGAGGAGCAGTGCATCCACGCTTCGAGACAATTTTTCATTTTGTCGCATCGCTCGCCAAGACAAGAAACCGCCGATAAGAACCACTGGGACCATCCATATAACTTGGCTAGCCAACCGACTGAACGCCGTAACGACCGAAGTGACCCAAGGTAGGCTAACTTTTGATTCAGCGTAGATTGTCTCGAACTGTGGGACGACAGAAACCAACATAAACGTGATAAGACCTGCACCAGCACAGACAACGAGCGCGGGATAGCTCAGTTTCTGAATGAGCATCCGACGCATTTCTAGCGACTCTTCGAGGTTCTTCCTGATGCGTGTGAGGCTTTCAACGAGTGTCCCTGAAGCTTCGGCGAGCGCAATGTGGTGAACCATCGTTGGTGTGAAGACTCGTTGAAAAGAAGCCATCGCCCGCGACAGCGATTCGCCAGCTGAGACTTTGTTCAAGAGCGTTGTCAACATCCGCTTGAACTTGCGACAGGCGCGATCTTTCGCCAACGACTCGAGAGACTTCTGAAGCGATAGCCCGTTCTCGAGCAGCATCGAAAGCATCGTCAGCAATCCGACGAGATTCCTCTTCGAAATTCGAACGTTGGCCGGACTCCATTCTTGCTTACGAAACAGCGAGTCTAAGGAGCTGGCTTTCGGTTTTTTCGTGACAAATGGGGTTGTGACCGCGTGCGATTTGAACATCAAATTTATCCCATCGACTTAAAGTAGACTTCGTCAAGCGTCGTATTGCCTGCGAAGGCTTGAGCCAATCCCGCTTCTTTCAGGTCTCGCATTCCGGCTCGCTTAGCGATCTCTCGTATTTCGGAAACCGGTGCGGCGCGTTCAATCGCATGGACCACTTGTTCATCGACAAGCATGATTTCAAAAATGGGCATTCGGCCCGCGTAGCCGGTGCCTAAGCAGCGGGAGCAGCCTCGACCTCGGTAGAGCTTTTTGCCTTCGAGTTGTTCTGGAGTTATTCCCATCCGATCGAGGATTTCTTTTCGCGGCTCGATGGTTTCCTTGCAGTCGACGCAAATTTTTCGAAGGAGTCGCTGAGCAATACTCCCAATAAGCGAACTTGCAATCTTGAAGTGATCGACTCCCAAATCCGAAAGTCGAACGATGGCGCTGGGAGCGTCATTCGTATGGAGGGTGCTTATCATTAAATGGCCGGTCAGGGCTGCCTGTACAGCCAGACCAGCCGTCTCTTGATCTCGGATTTCGCCAATCATGATGACGTCCGGGTCTTGACGCATGATGTATTTCAAAGCACTCGTGAAGCCCAAGCCATGTTCGTTATTGCTTTGGACTTGATTGATGCCTGGGATTCGAAATTCAACAGGATCTTCCACCGTGACGATATTGCGACTGACTTCGTTCATTTTGCTTAGCAACGCATAAAGTGTTGTGCTTTTGCCGGAACCGGTTGGCCCGGTGACAATGAACATCCCGTGCGGTTTGTCGATGACGGTTTGCAAAAGCTTCAAGTCTTGCGGTTCGATACCTAGCTCTTGAAGGTCGAAAACCTTGCTTCCTTCATCCAGCAATCGCAGAACCATCTTTTCGCCATTCACGGTCGGAATGGCGCTTACTCGATAGTTGACTTTTTTCCCGTTTTCGTTGAGCGAAAGATGGCCGTCCTGTGCCCGGCGTGTTTCGGTTGTATTCATGTCGCCCATGACTTTAATTCGGGAGACAACCGACTGCTCAATGTGCGCGGGGATGGTCATCGTCTGCTGAAGCTCGCCATCGACGCGATAGCGAACTCGCATTTCGGGTACGTGTGGCTCCAAGTGAATATCGCTCGCGCCAGCATCAATCGCTCCCGTCAAGATTGCTTGTACCAGCTTTACGACCGGAGCGTCTTCATCGACGATCGCTTCAGGAAGAACCTCATTTTCAAGTGCGACCCCCAAGCGATGCAACTCTTCAATCTTCATATCGACGATTGTTTGTCGTGCAATGCTGCGGTCATCGTAGCCCCGATCGATTGCGAAGTGAATATTGGACTCTTGCCCAATATGCGGCTCGACCTGATACCCCGTCATCAGCTCGACCTCGGCAATCGTTTCAATATCGTCTGGTGCGACCATTGCCAGTTGCATACGCTTCTGCTTCACCCCCACTGCCACGACTTTTCGACTGCGTGCAAAGGTTTCCGGAATTAAGCGGACGATCTGAGTATTCTGAACCGAGGTGTCAATTTCGGCATAGGGGACGTCGAATTGCAGTTCGAGTGCTTCACCGAGTTGTCGGCGCGTAATATAGTTTTCCTGAATAAGCCAATCGCCAAGCATGACCCCTTTGGGTTTGGCTTGAATAGCGGCCTGAAGGACTGGCTGAGCAACGAAACCATGCGAAACCAAGATATCTCCAAGTCGAACGGCCATGATCTATGGACTCCTAATGTTTCGTAACGGCGACTGAGAGAATTAACAAGTTTGCAAGGCTACGCGTTCACCCAGCAGGCGATCGAGTTTGGATTGCATGGCTTGAGGATCAAACGGTGCCAAGAGATATTCGTCGGCTCCCGCTCGGAAGACTTGTTCAACCAATTCGAGCGATTGATCCATGGAGATAACCATGATAGGGAGATTCGCTTTGCTCCAACGGCTACGAATCTTAGTCAGCGTCTCTCGAATATTTCCACCCGAGAGCGATGTGTCGAGCATGGCGACGCCGTACTCATATTCCTCGAGTGAACGCAGAACCTGAGCTGCGCTGGAATTGATATCCACATTGTGCCCCAGCAATTCGAGGCGAAAGGCGATGATTTCGGCGAGCAATGGCTCTTCAGTAGCTAATAAAAGTCGCATAGTCTTTCTCCAAAAAGGGATTTCTGTCGAACGGTAGGTCTCAGTTACTACCCAGACAGGCAAAGAATTTTGCAAAAAGCCGAAATGGTTCCCCGTCTGACCATGGCGTTTAACGGCATAGCCGTCACAAACCGTACAGACGGTTCGTCTCGACGTACTTTCACTCCCGGTGCGCGCTTCAAAACCGCGGAAATCGAATTGCAACCTAAGCTTGCTTGAATTGAAACGTTGACGAGTGCGAAAAGCACACCTCGCTTTCAATAGCCCGTTCGTTCCCAGACTTCATTTCGCCATCCCAAACCCTTTTCACAGTAGCCCCATCATGCCAATCGAACGAATCCGAAAGCTTAGCTGGATCGGTATCGCATTGCTCGGGCTACCTGGATGTGGCGCAGACGTTGGAAGTTCGATCATTGAGGCGGCACAGCGTCATCATCAATCAACGCCGAAAATGGAGACGATTGAAGATGATCTTACCGTGGCGACTAAAGAGGCTCGACTGGTTTCTAGCGAAAACATACCCAGCCCTGGTCGATTAAATCCTTTTGAGATCGCATCTACTTTTGAATCGGAATCGGATGCGCCGGATCGAAGTCACGGTAAGCGTGAGATTCGCGTCCTCGGCTTCATCGAAGTCGACAAGCCGATGGTGATTCTTTCCATCGATGGACGAAGTCAATCTTTCAGCGCTGGCGATACGCAAGACCGCATTACCGTTACCGAAGTTTCTCCGCCAAGGGCCAGAATTACGCTCGACGGTGTAACATGGTACGCTTCGATTTTTGATCCGCGATAACCAAATTATCGAATAAACGGCTTTCGCTATGTCGAATGACTTCGGCTCCGAAATGGGATAGTTCTTGCTGTCACACGCTGTTCTGAATTCACGAGATGTTCCAAGACTGTTTGAGAACGGACAACAGGCCTGTCGGCTATCTATCGAAATCCGATGAGGATTTCTCTCAACACGGCGCCACTAAATAATCGTGCGCGATTGTGAGACGTTGGTTGGAACATGATATCCCTTTGTTTTTGTAACCTCTTCCCGCTTGCGGGAGAGGTCGCGAGTCTTGCGAGCGGGAGAGCTCCATCGGAAATTCCGTTCATAACCATCGGAAGAAGACAGATTTACCAGCCGTAGAAATTTGATTCTAATCTAATTTTTGATTCGACTGTCGCAAATTCTTTTAACACGAAGCGCAAGCAAGTGGTTTGACTATCGAAACTTCAAGAAAACTGCTTGTTTGCGCTTCGCGTTATCCGCGAAATCATCCCTCCTAGCGAAATCTGGGGCGGTTGAACGTTTCATCCACCACACGTCCCCCAACATCGTACCGGACAAAAAATAGAAGCCGACACCACATAGCATGAAGCGACTTTGCATCCACACCGTTACAACGAAACCTTTAAGCCTTGAGCAATGTCTGGTGGAATTTCCGAAGCGAGATGTCAGCGGAATCACGGTCTGGCGTCAGGCACTCGAAGGACTCGATTTGGCGAATGTAAAGCGTCAGTCGAGCGATGCAGGCCTTGAAATAGTGAGTCTTTGCCGCGGCGGATTTTTTCCCGCGACGACAAGTTCCGGACGCCAAGCGGCCATCGATGATAATTTAGTAGCTGTCGAGCAAGCTCACGCGATTGGGGCTCCACTTATCGTCTTAGTATGTGGAGCAGTTCCAGGGCACAGTCTTACCGAATCTCGAAAGCAAATCACCGACGGAATTGCCGCCGTTTTGCCAGCAGCTGAGAAGGCGGGTGTGAAGTTGGCCATCGAGCCACTGCATCCAATGTATGCAGATGATCGCAGTGCCGTGAATACGATGAGGCAGGCCCACGAAATCTGTGATACGCTTGGCTCACCGACGTCGCTCGGTATTGCCATTGATGTCTACCACGTTTGGTGGGATCCCGAGCTGAAAACCCAAATCGAATTGGCAGGTCAAACAGGTCGCCTGGATGCATTTCATATATGCGACTGGAAAACACCGACGCTC
>JANOAI010000256.1:0-16532 GCA_031411055.1 Pirellulaceae bacterium | reverse complement strand
CAAAAGATATCCCGACAACAAATTCACCCATCCTAAAGCGGGCAACTGCCGCTCAACGGAAGCTTTACAATGAGCTACAACTTGCCAGCTAAAAAATCCGCTACGGCGTTGCCCAGAAGGACGAAGACGAATTCGAACAAGACCCTTTGCACGATCGTTTGATGCATGGTTTGCTGTCTACGATTGGCGAAGCTTCATCCAATCGACATGCCGATCGAGTCTCACGTGGTATGGATGTCATCCGGCAAGCACAGAATTGCGAGCAGCGATCGACAATTCGAATATTCCCGAAGAAGTGGAACTATGCCGGCCTTGCATCGGCCTCATTCGCATTTGTCGCCATTGTTGCCTTCACGATTTTCTCGCCTTTCTTTTCGGATCGAGCCGATGCATCGACGACGTTAAAGCGATTGATCAAGGTAGCGAAAAAAGCAAGTGATCATCGTTACCTTATTCGATACGAGCTGAAAAAAGCATCTCGCCCAGAACCGATTATTCTGAATGGAGAATTGTTTGTGCGCCCAACGGTTGGTGTTGTCCAACGGCTCAAATACGCTTCCGGTCGTGAACTTATCCTTGGCCGATCCCAAGGGCAATTCTGGATCATACCCGAATCGGGGCCCGTTCGAGTACGACAAAGTTACTTACAGAATCGTTGGGAAGAGTCTTCTGACGAAACCAATTCGCTTTCAGGCGTTGATGAGCTGCTGGAGAAAATTGGGCCGGCATACGCGCTTACTCTGAATCACTCGAAGTTTTCCCCTGAGTTAAACCAATCGGTTGCAGGAATCAAAGCAACCAATACCGACAATTCAGCGTCAAACTCGGAACCTGAGAGCATCGAGATTTGGTATTCGCAAGCGACGGGTATTGTCCATCAAATGGAATTGCGTTGGTCAAACTTGCGGCGTTTGCGAGCATTGCGATTAACACTCGCTGAACCGCTTGAATTACCCAGTAGTTGGTATTCACACGATGCTCACCACGCACCGGACCGAGAAATCGTTTATCTCAAAAACACTCTCTGAAACCCTTTGACTATTCAGCCAGAGAATAAACTACCGCAATAGGCATCTCACTTTTTCTTTTGATTTGGAGTCTCTTCGATGCGAATCGTTTTTGGCATGCTTACCCTTCTCTCATCCGTCTCAAACCTCTCGGCAGACATCATCGATTTTTCGTCGGTTACCGATCCGGTTGGACAGTATCTTGCGACGCATCCGATTGTACCCGGTGCGGGCTTGATGATCGCCGATTTCAAAGGCAAAGTCATTCACGAACAATACTGGGGTGGCTACAATCGTCAAACTGTTATCCCAATCGCTTCGGCTACCAAATGGCTCTCGGCGGGGGTGATCATGAGTTTAGTAGACGATGGACGATTGAATCTCGATCGCCGCGTCGGAACGATTTTGCCGTCTTTCGCTGGACAACCGAATGGCAAATCGGATATGACGGTGCGACAAATGATGAGTCATACTTCGGGTTTACCAGGTGCGACGCAATGGGAAAGCAGTTCAACTGTTTCTCTCCAGACGGCCGCTGCGAACATCGGGCAATTGACTTCAATGCAATCCATACCCGGTACATCGTTTGCCTACGGAGGTGCGTCGATGCAAGTTGCCGGTGCGGTCGCGGAAGTTGTGGGAGAAACCGGATGGGCGTCGCTTTTCGATAACCGGATTGCGGTACCGCTGGGCATGACGAATACAGACTATCTTGGTGTCGGAACTGCATCGAATCCTCGCATCGCAGGTGGCGCTCAAACATCCATTGATAATCTGTCACGCTACTTGCAAATGCTCGGCAATCATGGCGAATACAATGGACTACAGGTTCTTTCAGCAGCGGCGGTGGAAGAAATGCTAACGGATCAAACTGGAGCCGCCACACTCGCAAGCAAACCCAATGCGATTGGAGCTTTTCAGGGTTACGGAATCGGGAACTGGATCGAGCGCCGCGATGCCAACGGTAAACCGATGGAATTTACGAGTCCCGGTGTCTTTGGAACTACTCCGTGGCTAAATATCAATCAGGGTTACTATGGGATTTTTCTCGTCGATAGCAATCTGGGAAGCTTTGATGGTTTCACCGATGATATTCGCAACTTCACGGCGAATGCTTTGGCGAGTTCGGTCCCAGAACCGTCTTCGGCTCTAACCTGTTCAATAATGGTTTTGGCGTGCGCGTTTAAGCGAACTCGTTCCAAGCTTGTATCCGTTCAAATGTACCGTAGTGGACGATAGAATATCATGAAAATTCTGCTTGCCCTCGTTTTAATCGGATCCTCTGCTTTCGCCATCGAAACATTGCCAATAAAGCGAAACCTCGTTACCGATGAACCAAGAACTCCGAAAGGCAAACCTGAAGGTGCTCTGGACTACGTCGCACACGCCGAAGCTGCGGATGGGCAGCACCTGGCGATGACGATGCAAAAACTGACACACGGAATCAAGCCCGCGCGACCGTTTCTCATCTGGGCTCTCGGTTCGAGCTACTGTAACATGCTCGGCAGCGGTGAAATTTGGCAAGAGGAGATTCCAAAGCGCTTTCTCAAAGCACCGCCCATTCGTTACGAGAAGATGGTAGGCAACTCCTGCTCCTGGCAATACCTGCGCGGCTGGGCACGGCATCTCGTCATTCCGGACCAGCCCGACCTTGTACTTATCTACACCATCGGGAATCCTGCCGACCTCGAGAAGGTCATCATCGAACTGCGCACCCACACGACTGCCGACATCATCGTGCCCAGTATCCATTGGCGCGAACGCGACCAGGACTTGTGGGGGAAGTCGGAGAACGCCGTCGATCAAGACGTGGCGGCTATCCGGGCGGTTTGCGCGAAGCACCACGTCGAATTTGTTGAGAATCGTCGCGATTGGGGCGCTTATCTCGCCGCGAACAAGCTGCCCATTCCGTCGTTACTCAAGGACGCCGTGCATGAGAGCGACTACGGTGCGCAAATCATCAACAGCAACATCCTCGCTCATCTACGCACGCCGTCGCAATTTAGCTACGACCCATTCGACCGCGAGCAACGTATCCAGCCCTTGAAAGCTGCTGATGGTTCATTCAAAGCAACGTTCACCGGCACTCGCATCGATCTCATCGGCATAAAATCACCGGCCGGTAGAACCTTCCGCATCCTCATCGACGGCAAGCCCTCCCCCCAGACCGACGCCTTCCTTATGACCTACGTGCAGCCCAACGCGAAGAACGCTAAAGAAGGCCGAGGTGCGAACCCACGCGATCAATCCCCGCACGGCATCACCTTGGGCAAAGGCATCTTCCCGCAAAAATGGACCCTTGTGATGTCTAGCGACACCGGTGATTACGAACTCACGGGAAGTGCGACAGGAACCGACGGCAAAGGGAATGCTTTCAAACCATTCACGAGCATTTCCGGCCAAATCATCATTGAGCCTGACCTCTGGCGACGCGCTGAGAAGAACCGAACCGGTGACCGCTTCACTTTCGAGGTGCGCCCTTCCGTGCTGAACGAAATCACCTTTCAAGGTCCCGCGAATGAACGGTTCACCGCACGCATCGCTCAGGTCCTACCCAACACGGAGCACAAGCTGGAATTAATCCCTACAACGGATGGCGCCGCCGACATCGAAGCCTTCGAAGTGTTCCAACCGCCGCTACGTAACGACTGAATTTACAACATTGAAAAGCCATGAAGACATTCATTATTCTCGCCCTATCCGCGACGTCAGCCTTCTCGGCCGTGAAGTCTCAAGACATCACACTGCGCGATGAAAAGCGAGGCAAGGAAATCGAGTGCCGCGTCCATTTTCCCGACACCGGTGACAAACTGCCGCTCATCATTTTCTCGCACGGTTTTGGCGCGGATAGAATGGCCTTTGCCACCATCAGTCAGCACATTGCGGAGCACGGTTATGTGATCGTGCATCCGTCGCACGCGGACGGCTATGGGCGCAGTGGCAACAAGCAGGGGTTGGGTGTCGGCAAGCTTGGCTCGGATAGAATCGGTTCGATTCGCTCTGGTGGTGGACTCACGGGCCTGCTAAGCGACCCCGCCAAGATTGAAGGTCGCGTCGCCGATGTGGTCGCGGTGATGGATGCCACCGAACAGCTCTGCACCAAAGTTCCCGCGCTCAAAGGCCGCATCGATACCACACGCATTGGTGTCGGCGGACACTCGTATGGCGCCTACACCTCGATGCTTATTGGCGGAGTGACTGCGGACATCGGCAGTGAGAAAGCCCGCAGCTTTGCTGATACGCGATTGCGTTGCATCCTACCCATCAGTGGCCAGGGCACGGGACAACAAGGTTTGACCGAGTCGAGCTGGGAAAATCTGAAACTGCCCATGATGACAATGACCGGGTCCCGCGACCAAGGTGCAGGCGGCCAGGGACCGGACTGGAAGAAAGAAGCCTTCAAGTTCAGCCCGGCAGGTGACAAGTATCTTGTGTTCATCGAGGGCGCGAATCATGTGTCTTTCGGTGGTGGACTCGGCGGACGTAGCTCCAGCACGACCGACGTAGTAAAAGCGACCACGCTGGCCTTCTGGGATGCGTATTTGAAAGACGATGAGAAAACAAAGTTTTCGCTGAAATCGGGTGATGTCGTCAAGCCATTTGGCAAGACTACAAGCATCGAATCGAAGTGAACAAGGCCCCAATGACCAAGCACGCGAGCCCCACGGCGAGCACCTTTGGCCCGTCAAGCATGCGCCACCTCACGGAACTTGGCAATGTGCTATAAGATGCTTTGGCAATTGAATTAATGCTGAAATTGTTGGTAGATTAAATTTTCAAATGATAGAAAACTGTTGAGGCTTTTAGGTTTTTGATCGGATTACCCAGTTCTCTCAATTCGCGCACGCTGCGTGGTCGCGTGACGTTATTCTTGAATGGCGCGTCGGTCATTTTGCTCGGTCTGTTCCTGCTCATCGACTTTCAACGGGACTTCACCGACCGGCTAGCCTTGAAGCGTACAGCGCTTGACGAGCAAGCTCGCCTCATTGAGCCCGGGATTACCGATCAATTGGCGGCGGGCTCCGATTCACTTAAGGAATTTTTACAAGCGATCCACGATCGAATGGATGGTGATCGTCCCTCGCAACTCGTTCGTTTTCGATTACGAGGGGCGATGCCATTGCGTAGAGGTGAGCCAAATAGTGCTCCAAGCGTGTCATTTCACGGGCCGGAGGTACTGGTCTAGGAAACCCAACACCAGCGGGCGCAGATCGCGCTGTGGCGGTTGCAAATCAAAACCGTGCGCCGCGCCTTCGACGAGGACGAGTTGATTTTCGATGCCGGCCTTCTTCAATTGCTCGGCGAAATACGTCGAATGATCGGGGGACACGTTTTTGTCCGCCGTGCCGTGGATGATGAGAAAGGGCGGATCGCTCTTGTCCAGATGCGTGATTGGCTTCGCCTGGTGATACAGTTCAGGGGCTTCACTAGCCGTCTTCGTCCCGAGCATCGGACGTTCTGTCTTCATGCGAATCGGCGCATACATATCCACCGCCGCCTGGATGCGGCACGAAAACTCGCCATACGGCGCGGCGGGATCGAGGCCGGACTCGGGACCCGTGAGGGCCAGCATCACGACCAGATGACCACCCGCCGATTCGCCAATCGCCCCGATGTGGTCGGCGTCGATATTCAGCCGGTCGGCGTTCTTGCGCAACCAGCGCACAGCCGTTTTGCAATCGTGCAGGTTCTGCGGCCAGACGGCGGGCTTGGCCTCGGTCATGAGCAGATAGTTGATGCTCATCACCACGAAGCCGTCGCCGGCCATCGTGCTCGCGAGGTTCAACTCGCGCGCATCCGCCTTGTCGCCGCGCTTGAAGCTGCCGCCATGCACGATGATCATCGCGAGCCTGGGTTTCCCGGTTGTGTGCTTGGCTGGCAAATAGAGATCTGCCATTTCGGGCCGGCCCTCGGGAGATACGAAACGTCGCGTTCGACAAGAACCCCGACCGGAAGGGGCGGCTGTTCGGCGGCATGAAGCGCAACCAGCGGCGCGAGCAGCAGGGCGGTGAGGAGAGGGAGGGCATGTTTCATGGGATACAACTACGATTCCCTCGTGGCGGTTTGGATCGTGATTATACGAGTGCGAACTTCTGTACTGAACTCGTCGTTGATAGCTAGCGAACAGACATAGCCGATTCTATTCAATGAATCAGGTCCTTGCCACCATCGGTGCTCGACGTCCAATCGCTCACCGACGTCTGTTGTAACCCAATCTGAAAATTATCTCCGTTATTACAACGATTTCTCGCATGCACCGATACGACAAGAAGTAGTTTTTACACTGACTTATTCTTCCTGACAGCCTTGGCCTTTGCTCGCTCAGAATCTTATCAAGATGTTGAAGGATGCCAGAATCGCTGTTTGACATTAGTGCTGGCAGCAATACCGGCAGCTCTGGCAGCAATTCAACCGCGACGGCTTGGTCTTCTAAGACAATATCGGTGTAGACGTTCATCGCGAGATTGATGTCGGAATGGCGAGCGAGACTCTGCGCGATTTTGGGCGAGACGCCCGACTTCGAACGATTGGTGATGAAGTTCTCGCGCAAAGCGTGGAAGTCAGCGTAACGACCTTGGGCATCGACGTAACATAGTACTGACGTTTCTTTGGCTTTCTTCCGCGTTTCGTCGTCCTCAATTGTGGCAAGCCATAGGACACTTCGCGTCGGGGCAAACTTGGGATTCGGAATTCCAGGTTGGATGTATCAGAATCCTTACTTACCGTTTCAGTACGTAAACGTTAGTCATTCTCAAGAGTGAGGCGTTCGCAATGGCCGTTTTACGGCTTCCGTCCGATGGGCCGGAGCTTTAGATTTCCTAAGTTTCAACGCGACGATCGACGCACTTTTGAGCATCCTATTTGACCATGTTTGGACGCACCGGTCCGAACACGCCGGCTTGGGTTATCCGGTTGCGTCTGGGCGCAGAAATCCGACGTTCCGATGGGGTATAGCAGCACAAACGCGAAGGCCGATACGCTTCTTATCCTCAATAGTGGCCTTGGTCTATGGAAAGATGGTAAAGCAGCTGCATCGAATAAATGCTGCTGCGGTGAATGCCCCAATTGCCCACCCCTCGATCAGATGCCAACGATCTGTACCGTTAAAATCACACCGCAGAATCCAACCAAGCTTAACCTAGTCGATTCGGTATCGATATCAAGTTGTACTAAGTCAACCTTGTTGCGTATGGCGATGTCGCGATGAAGATGACATTCCCATTACGTTAGACAATCAGCCGCTCGTCTGTTCCCATGTCTATCCACTACCTTGCGAGGTGGAAGGCGAGAATCTCGGCGATTGGGATCATACCTTTACGATCACCATGGATGGTTTTGTGCGGGTTGCCTTGATGGAACTCCTTTCGTCGACAGAGCTAATCCTCGAGTTTCGGTACAACTGTAATACTGGAGTCCTCGAGCGAAAAGTCATCGTCTTCCAGTTCATTTACAACCAAGACCTTCAAGGAAGATTCATGGGGAAGCGAACGGAGGAATGGGAGGCGGATCCCAGTACTCCCGAGGAATGCAAAATGGATTCCGTTGTGAATACTTGGATCAATCGAAATCCTGATGGCACACCGATTACCTACGGTTGTTCATTGTGTGGCAACTGTGAAGAGCAAGACGATTCTCCCGAAGATACAACCGACGCTTGTTCGGTAATGCCGATTCGTGTCATGCACGATGTTGATCCGGAGCTATCGTATACATTCTACTGTTGGCGATTTCTCGACTGGATGTGCCAGCCGAACTATGCGTACTTGTCACGGAACTACATTCGGCACGTCGGCGATTGGGAAACAATTCAGGCCGTCGATGATCCGCTAACCTTCACTCCCAAGTTCAACACGAGCGAAAACTCGAATACTGAGTATATCTTTCATCAATGCTTTGGCGATCCATTGCCACCGCAACACAACGGTGAAACCTTAGAGACCTTCACTTGGGTCCCGCCGCCCGTTTGGGGAGATAATGGCAGTCCGCACTACGAATGCCTCGATTGCAACGATGAGGTGGAAGAATGCAATCCGCCTCCGATCCACGAGAAATGCTCGATAACCGAGAATCCACCAGGAATCGCCGTGCAAGTTCATGAAATTGGCGACGATTGGGATGAGGTTCGATTGGAGTTCACGATGAGTACGTCGCAATCGAACGATTCATGCCCTGAATTACCCTACGATCCACTCGATTGCCAGCCGAAGGACGAGACCGATGGCTACCCTGGAACGTAGGACGATCACAGTTGGGAATACGACCATTCGCCTGCAAAGCCGTGCTAAGGATCTTACGTCAGACCAAAGCAAAGTCATTCCTACATCCACATCTACCAATCCACCACAAACACCCGCGCCCACTGAACGAAATCGCGTACTAACTCGATCAACAGCACCCTTAAAACGTCCGACCTGCATCCATCGTGGCAACGCCATCGGAAAAATCGATTGTAGGTGCCGAGGCTTGAAGGCCGTGTACGAATGCAACGTATGCGTATGACCCAACACGTCTCCAACCCAACCGGCATTCTGTACAGACTATAAACTGATCAAGTATTTCGGCATTATGCTGGACGATGGAACAAAGCTTCAAGCAACCGAAGTCCCTATGTCCGAAATCATCGTCTGTGACCAACAACACTGTGATCGGTTCAGCTCTTCGGTATCGCTTTCATCAGCCAAGCCTAGTCACGCCGAAACTACAAGTACTGCTCCACTGGCGCCAAATTAAAAACCGCCTGGCGGCATGCGAAAAGCTTCGCCGAGTCGCTATCAATTTACGCCACAGAAAAATCTTGGCAGCATGTTGGCAAATCCATAATCGATCGAATATATTCTAAAGGTAAGAGCCCTTGAGACTACCTGCCCCGGTCTCGGGCTCACGTGCCCCGGTTGACGTCACTGCCTTACGTCTCCGGGGTTTTTTGGTCGTTAACTAGTTCTAATTTTGCTGAAACAACATCAGTAAAGTTCGAGACCGACCCGAGGAGGCTACTGTTTTATAGGGCTGGAATCGGTTATTCTGAGCATCTACACTCTGATCTAACTATCGAAACGAGGCAAAACAACATGGTCAAAAAAGCCGGTTCTCAAGCGAACTCTTCCGATCCAAATAGAAACAAAAGTTTGGCAATCCGTACGATCTTGAAAAAGATGCCGACCGCGACCACCGTTCAAGTGGTAGAGGCGGTGAAAAAGGAGTACGGGCACTCGGTAAGTCATAACATGATTTATATGATTAAAACGAAGTCAAATATGGCGTCAGATGGACGGCCGCGTAAAGTAAAGGGAACGCGTAGCAGCACTCCGATGAATTCGACGACAACCTGGATCGAAGCCATATCTGCAGCTCGACAACTATTGAAAGCTTCCGGAAGCATTGAAAACGCGGTTGCATTGCTTAGAGCACTTAACGACTAGATGTAACAATCGGGCGGAATAAGAAATTCCAGCCGGGTGCTTCGGGCGCTCTGTGCAAAAACTGGAATCGAGTGAAAACGACATTTGTTGACTTGAATGGACCAAATCACGATGAGATGCGCGTCCCTCGTTAGTCCCTTCCGGTTTCCGGGACATCCCATCGGGCTCTTCGCGGGGCGATTTGGAAGTGTTTTCGACCCCATAACAGTCGTTAGTCTCCATCAGTTTTAGCCAACCACGAGCCGTGGACTTGGGAATGCCATGCTGGCGAGCCAGTTCGAGGCTTCCTGCATTCCTGACTATCGATTGAAGTCGATGATCGTATCGACGTTGGATCCGGGTTGGCGCAATCATGATCGAACAATCATAATTGCAAGTTTACGGAAGGAAGGTTAAAACGAGTACTCGCGCACGAAAGTCCGCAATGCTGTGATCATCCGCACGGCAGTACAGTGAGACCTAGGAAAAGATACAGAACGTATCGATGGATCATTTGCGTTGTCCTGGGGCGGGGTAGTTTTTCGAGGCGTCATCAAGTACCAAAACCCAATCGAGCATTTCACCTGGGATGGGAGGCGTGAATTCTTTTTCGCCACCGTTGGGAAACTCGCCGATTGCGGTTGATTGACCGTCTCGTGGATTAAACCACCAAGCCTTCACCTTTTCACCTTGGATCGACAACATCTTGACTTGAAATGCTCGACCGATTGGGGCATACACCATAGCGTAGGTTCGATCGGTATCGCGAGTTGCAACGAATTTATATCGGCCTGCGCCGGGTACGCTGGTGGGAACTCGATCGGTAACGATGATCGCTTGATCCGGAATGCGAGTGAAGAACGGTCTTGATTCCATGAGCGCTTTTCCATGCTTCATCTGCAACGCACCGCTTTGAAGGATGGCTTCCGACCACGGCATCAGCGGGTTATTGATTCCCGGCCCTTCCTTCCTCGCCATTTGCCAGACGGAGTGGTGGCCAAACGTATGACCGAACGCGCCAGTAAAGAGGTTCCAATAGAGTGGACGACGCACATCGCTGGCGATCGAATGACCAAATTTCTTTGCATCAAAAGAGACCGGGTGGTCGTCGTAGATCGGCTCGCCGTCCAAGATGGGTTTGGTTGGTGTCCGGTCGTAGTCCACTTTGGTTGCATCATAGCGGCCTGTAAACTCAGCCGTATGACCGTTCTGACGCATATTGAAGTCAAGCCAATCGTCGTTGTGAAAATGCTGGCTTGAACCAGCACCGCCCGTTGGATGAAGGGTCATGAGATGCGATCCTTGATCGCCTGCACGAATCCCTTTAGCCATCGCGCGTAGGATTTCCTTTTGCGAATCGCTTTCAACTGGCCGATCCCCTCCTAAAATCCAAACAACCCCCGAACGTTGGTACCGCTTGCCGATCCATTCGCCATAGGAGGCAGCGTTGGCAGGCGTGAAGATCTCAGGACCCTCGCCCCACTTCTTGTTCCATTTGTCGCCCCAGGTCGGGAGAAATCCTATGTACATTCCGCGTTTGTTGGCTTCTTCGACGATGAAATCAACATGGTCCCAATAGTCATTGTTGGGGCCGTCTTGAACGGCTGGCTTTGTGGGGTCGTTATCGACCAGCGGCAAATGTCCATAGGGGGTGGGAGTCCGCAATCCATTGAGCTCGGCCAGTGCAACCGTTTGAATTACAGTAAAGCCGTTGGCTGCTCGGTTGTCCAAGTATCGGATCGCATCTTCGCGATTGAGCCGATGAATGAGTTCCCAAGGGTATCGCCAAGCCAGAAAAAGGGCTTGCCGTCTTCGGTTTGAAGATATCGATGGTTATCGCTAACCTTCAATCGAGGCAACTCGGCGGCAAGGGAAATAGTTGTCGAGCTCGTCAGTAAGTTGAGTGCAAGTAATGAGATCAACAAACGCATGGCGGGTACTCCGTGAGAGGGCAGGACGCAAATAACGACCTTTTGAATGGATCTTAATTTATGCCGCGATTCCTCCCTCTATTTTTAATCCGTTCGAAGTGCCGACGCGATTAGATCAAGTGGAGATAGCTTCTACCTTCTCGATTTCTGGCGATTGCTCCGGCATTTTTTCGCGAAGCTTACGTAGCGAGTCTTGAAGATCAATACGCTGTCGCGACCAGCGCGAGAACAAAATATAGGCGCTGGACAAGTCAATGGTGAGATCGTCATTGCTCGTCCATCCTGAAGGAAGATGCATCGAGCCCGAAGTAGCTTCGATTTTAATCGATTTGAGAGGCTCTAAGTATTTCGGATACTTGGTCGCAATCCCTCCGATCAAGACCGGCGAAATAACGTCGCTATCGGTTGTCACATAGCCTTTTGGCCCATCGGTTGCCGTAACCCCCCAGTAACCAAGTCGGGCGATTTGACCTTCGATTGCTTCCTGCAGAAATTGGTCGTAAACGGGATCATCAAAGAAACAAAGTGGATAGGCGTATACAAAAAGCGGGTAATCGGTTCGGGTTATGTGCATAGGAAACGGTAGATTGAAGAGATGGTAAAGGATGACCCCTTCCGAGGAATCATTCCACAAGTGAGGGATGAACTGAGGATCTGTGGCGGGGTCGTTCATTTCTAATGGCGTTGCCGCATCAGAATTTTTGACGTTAGCCTCGCTCCAATAAAACCCGTGAAGAAAAACCCCGTTCCGAATTACCAGTTGCGTATCAATGCGACCAAGAGACTCGAGAATCTCGCTTTCTAGCGCTTGATCTTTCAACAAGCGTGACGCCTGAAGCAGTCCAGAATAAAAAATCGCGGTGTCAATGGTTGACACTTCTGATGAATTCCTTGGAACACCGTGCGCATCGGTAAAATGACTTAGCCAACCCCGGTTGCGTTTACAATTGGAATTCACCGTTTGCTCGAACGCGGTGCGAGCGATCTTTTTCGTGGCATCAATGTCGCGCAAACCCCGCGAGGCCGCCTCTGCTGAGGCTAACACACCCAATCCGGTTGCAGCGGTACTGACGATCGACGGGTCCGAGCGACGATCAAGGTACAAACCCTTCTCATTTCGCAAGTTTTCGATGCGGCTCAGGTATGCCGATTCATCCCCCAGGAACAGAAGCGATTGCCCTTCGTCCCCAGCATTTTGAGCGAAAATCGGGCTCGAAAAGGTACAGCAAGCAAAGGCGAGCAAGCTCCCCAATCCAAAAGAAAGGCAGCGACTTGAAAAGTACCTAAGAATCGATTGGGTCGATCGACGGGGTCCACAGTAGCCGTCAAATGGGGACAGGCAGCATGTAAATCGTCGATTAGTTGAAAACTCGCTCATATTTCGGAATAGCATTGCTTTAGTGGCCCACGTCTGGAAAACGGATTCTTGAAACGGAAACTATCCGTGATACGTCGACATTAGCATTTCATTTCGATCCTCCCTAGGTCGATTTTTTCATGTACCTTGAAGTCACTGCTCAATTGTATACACCGACCAATGCAAGCATCGGTCACTTCAATGTGCGCGCGATGGACGATGGTCGATCACATTGCAAGATTGTCGCTCATTTCCGCTTCTTTGAACTGATTTGAACGAACAAAAACAACGGAGATTCATGCTCTGTCGCGTTGGACAGCGCGGCAGGCAATTTCCTACACCCACAAAACTCAATGGCATAGGGTTTGCGTCGAAAGCCAACATTGATCGCAATTTCCCGTGATGCGGTTTTTTTACCAATGAAGAATAAGTCGGATTGATCGGCTCACTTTTTGGCGATGGGAGGTAGCCCTTGGCGTCGGCTGCCAGAAGAATTTAGTGGAGGGCCACGGTAGGTCACTCAATCTCCGCTACAGCATCTGGCATTTAAGATGCGAAGGTTAGTACTGCTGACGCGCCGTCTTCGCAAAGAGTAACCGATTATCCTTGCGACTTGAGCCGCAACGATTGTTATCAGTTCCTGGACGGGTCGGAAGGTTTGTATTTGTCCCCACCTAAAACGAATGCTGCTTCGGTCCGCTTGACCGATGAGCTAAAAGTTGTCATCGCCTTGGCTAAGTCAACTTGGCGACTAATTCCTTGGCCCCATCGTATCTGGCTAACTGTCGCATCCTTGATGATGGCTTTCATCAGCATGGGTTATGTCGGCATCGCGATACTGCTCGGTCGTTTGGTCGACATCATTGGCAATGGATTGGAAACGCCTGATCGCGAAGAACTAGTTCGGAAAACGTTCGTCATTTTGATGATAATGGCCGGAATCTACGTCATTCGTGAAGCGTTAAACGTATTGCGACGAACGATCGTGGAAAGTTCCTGCACGCGGTTAAATTGCGACATTCAACGCCGGGTCGTCGAGCATGTCATGAAATTTGACATGGAAACGCTCGCTAGCGAAAAATTGGGCTCACTGCACGGAAGGATTTTTCGAAGCGTTGACGGACTAATCCATTTCGTTCGGCTGATGTTCTTAGAATGCCTCCCAGCGATCCTTATTGGTGTATTTGCGACGAGTACGTCGATTTATAAAGAGCCTGTTTTGGGCATGATTATGTTGGGCGTTGTTCCTGTCAGCCTCGCGCTAACGCTTAAACAACTCAATAGCCAAAAAGGTATCCGGTTGCAGTTGATGCGCGATTGTGAAAATATTGACGGGATCGTCGTCGAACAACTCAGTGGGATTGAATACATCCGTGTCGCTGATACTTTAGGAGAGGAGTCGAGCCGATTGGGGGTCGCTTTAGAAAAGCGACGAAAGTTCGAGCTGGGGCACCATATTCACATGTCGATCTACGGATGCGGAAAGGCGTTGAACGAAAGTCTCTTTCACATAATTCTTCTCGCGATTGCAACGAAAATGGCAATCGAGCATCGAATCAGTGTCGGGGACGTAATGACATTCTCGGTTCTCTTTTACAACGTCATGTCGCCTTTGAACGAAGTGCATCGCATTCTTGACCAGGGGCACGAGTCTAGTTTGAAGGTCGCAGATCTTCTTCAATTGCTGAATACTCCCGTCGACCGTTCGTTCGAGTCCGTAAATTCCGTCGAAACGGTCGTTGAGAATGTTGACCAAGTAGCGATTCCCATTATTCAGATGCACAACGTACATGCGGCCTACCACCAAAAGCTCGATCGAAGACCAACGGCGCTTAAGCAGATTTCGCTCAAGATCCATCGCGGCGAAACAATCGGTTTTGCTGGACATTCGGGCTCTGGGAAATCAACTTGGGTCAAATTGCTGCTTCGCTTACTTCATTCAGATAACGGCGAAATCCTTTTGGATGGTAAACCACTTCCTCAGGTCAGCCGAAGCGAGCTAGCTCGTCAGATTGGATACGTTGGACAGCATCCTTTCGTATTTTCCGGAACCGTTTCGCAAAATATTTCGTATGGCTGTGGTGCCGTAACCGAGCAGCAGATTGTTCAGGCCGCGAAGATGGCACACTTTCATGATGATATTATGGATTTACTAGGAGGCTACGATGCTTTAATAACTGAGCGGGGACAGAACTTGTCTGGAGGGCAGCGGCAACGCATTGCGATCTCGCGTGCGATCTTAAAGCAGCCAACCATTCTCGTGCTAGATGAAGCAACCAGTGCGCTCGACAATATCGCAGAGCGTAATATCCAGCGTTCGCTGGGACTCGACCAAGGAATTAGAACGACCATCCTAATTGCACACCGGTTGTCAACATTGCGAGATTGCGATCAAATATTCCTTTTCGATCATGGGCAGATCGTCGAAACGGGCTCATACCATGAACTCGTTCGTCAAGGTGGATCGTTCGCGTCGCTCGTTTCGTCGGGTGGAGAACGATCAATGGCTTCTAGTTGCTGATTTGCTGTACAGTTAGATGCGAGCAGAGCGAAGTCGACCGAATTATGAAATCCAAATCAGAGCCGTAACTAACTACGGATTACCGGAAGATCAAAGTCAAGTTCTGATCCTAAGAGCACTGCTTGTTTTAATTTTCTGTGAGTGCGGAATCAAGAAAATCCGTTTAAACTGCAACAAACGGCAATCGCTGCCAACAGTAAGATCTTCTTCATAGTGACTACCTCCATAACGGTCTAGAAAAACAAATTGTGATCTCCACTTACAACAAGGAAAACACAAATGATTTTCGCACGCAAGTTGCATTCGCTGCTATGATCGAACCTTCCCGGTAACCTCACGAAACCTACTTAAATCGTCGTTTGCTTTCTGAGAAACGTTTTTAAGCTTAACGAAACTGCGATGCTATCTGTCTACATACTGATTCAAAATCCCTTTAGCGGGAAAGCAAGCGTAACATGAAGCCGCTCAAGTTCGAGATCTTGAAGGAAATCAATATAGCCCTTGATGAGGCTCGTCAGTCCGAGCGACCTGCGAAAGAGACCATTCATTCCGTTCGTCGACGATGTAAGCGCATCCGGGCATATCTTCGCTTGCTACCGAGCTCTTTAGCCAAGGAGTCTCGTCGAGCCAGAGAAGGTGTTCGCCAAGCGGCCGCATTGCTTTCAACCATTCGCGACAGTCAAGTAATGGTCCCGATGTGCGATATGGTTCAAAAGAGACTCGCCGAAATTGGCGTAGATCAGTTGCAAATCGACGAACTTGCAACTAGCATTCGCGAAAGAGTGGAACGAGTGTCGGGCGTACCGTCTGCATCTGAACGCGCCTTAAAAAATGCCGCCGTACTGTTAGAAGAAGCAAGCACGTTGAGCGTATGCCGGCAAAGCAAGGCATAGCGTCGATTATCTACAAACTCCAGCGAACTTACGCGCGCGGACGTCAGGCCACACGGAAAATCGACCGAATGTGTCCGGATGATTTTCACGAACTAAGGAAGGCGACGAAGCAAATTTTCTACCAATTTAAATTCGTTGCATCCGCTTTGAAGCTAGACTTGAATGACGGCATCGATCAGGCCCGATTTCTGGGAGAAAAACTCGGCGAGGCTTTGGATCTCTCGGTCCTCGCGACAACTTTGTCGGATATCTTGAAGGATAGAAACGATTGTAGGGCCTTCAATGCGGGGATCGCCGATTGTGAGCGGCGGATGAGAACCCTTTTTTTCGAGGCTCTGCCTTTCGCCTGTCGACTCTTTTTTGAAACGCCGAAGCAGTTCGGTCAACGGGTATCGAACGAGAATCGCTCATCACAGCTTGCAGT
>JANOAI010000255.1:0-34444 GCA_031411055.1 Pirellulaceae bacterium | reverse complement strand
GCCGTTCCGCTACCAAAGTCAGCGGCATTGGGTTAGCGCCTCAGGCGCAAAGTGCGGATGATTGGCTTGAAATCGTCCCGATTTCAATCGGCTTTTACACATCGTGTGGGCTGAGGCGGTTGCCGGTGCGGAGTTCTTTCTCCGCGGCGATGCGGTTGACGGCGTTCAACATGGCCAGGATCGTCGATTCTACCGTGTCGGTCGACAATCCGACGCCGCGATAGCCTTGCCCTTCGTGATCCACTTCGACCGTGACTTCGCCCTGCGCGTCGCGTCCAAGCGTAGCACTGCGCACGCGGAAATCGCGGCAAACGACCTTGATGCCAGTAATCCGTTCGACAGCCCAAAAGGCAGCGTCAATCGGACCATCGCCTTGTTGGACCTTCTCAGTGAATTCTTGCTCGCCATGCTTCAGTGTCAGTTCAACGGTTGGCTGAATACCGCTGCCGCTGTCAACGCGATACGAAACCAACGACCAAGCTTCGATGACTTTATCGCTGATTTGCTTTTGAATCAGAGCTGCGATATCACCGTCGTAAATCTCTTTCTTCTTGTCCGCCAGAATTTTGAACTGATCGAAGACGGCTTGAAGCTGTTCCGCGTTTAAGTGAAATCCGAGATAGCGGGCGCGGTCGGCCAATGCTGCTCGCCCGCTATGCTTACCCAGGACGAGATCGGTCTTCAAAAACCCAACATCTTCGGGATTCATGATCTCGTACGTGCGAGGGTTCTTGAGCATCCCGTCTTGGTGGATTCCCGATTCATGCGCAAAGGCATTGCGACCAACGATGGCTTTGTTGCGTTGCACCTCGAGGCCGGTAATCTTGCTCAACAAGCGGCTCGTAGGAACCAAACGAGGTGTGACGATCCCGGTCGAGCAATGAAAGAGGTCTGAACGCGTCTTCATCGCCATGACGACTTCTTCCAACGAACAATTGCCAGCTCGTTCCCCAATGCCATTGATCGTGCATTCAATCTGCCCGGCACCTGCTTGAACGGCCGCTAATGAATTGGCAACGGCGAGTCCAAGGTCATCATGGCAATGGACGCTGATTATGGCTTTGTCGATATTCGGTACGCGATTCATCAACATTTGAATTCGCTCAAACATCTCGTTGGGAGTGGTGTAGCCCACCGTGTCGGGAATATTAATTGTCGTCGCACCAGCGTTGATGGCAGCTTCGACGACCTCGCAAAGAAAATCGTGTTCGGTTCGAGCGGCATCTTCGGGAGAGAATTCGATATCGTCGCAATAGCGATGGCCGCGTTCGATTCCAGCCACCGCTCGCGCAACCAACTCTTCACGGGTCATGCGAAGTTTGAATTCGCGATGAATCGCACTGGTTGCCAAGAAGATATGGATGCGAGGAGTTTCAGCTAACTTGAGAGCTTCCCAAGCTCGATCGATGTCGTTGTCATTGCAACGGGCGAGACCGCAGATCGTTGCGCCACGGATCGTCTGAGCAATGTCGCGAACCGAAGCAAAATCGCCTGGCGACGCGATGGGAAAACCCGCTTCAATAATATCGACCCCAAGATCGGCCAACGCCTGAGCGATTTCCATTTTCTCAGCGGCATTCATGCTTCCACCGGGGGACTGTTCGCCATCCCGCAGGGTCGTGTCGAAAATCCGGATACGACGGGGAGAACCTTCAGGAGTGGGAGGAGTGGAACCTGATGCCATGTTGGTTTCGATCAATAATGCAGTGATTGGCAGAAACGGGACTGTCCGCGTAGCCGAAGTTGCGAATTTCACTCTCACGGGGAAAGTAGGAGGCTAGTTTACCCCAAGACGCCCGTCAACCGTTGAAGGTTCAGGCAACTATTTCGGCTGGCCAAGGATGTTACGAATCTTCGAGGGAGATGGGTCCGAGCCATTAAATTCATCCATTTGGAAATCCGCGGCCATGCTTCGGACGCTTTTGAGTTGGATAACGCCATTCTCAGGAGCAATCCAATAGACCGCCATGACTTGTTTGACCGAATCGACGAGGACGACTTGGTTGGCTCCCGTGGGGGTTTGGCTTTGAATGAGGAGCATACGCTCGTTCCCCGTCGCCGTTGGGTTGGCAGGGCTCCAGTGCATGGACGCAGCGCCACCTGGCACTTGGCTATTGGTGAAGCTGACACCAAAGACGACGATCGCGAATAAACTTAACGAGAAGACAATCCAAGTTCGATTTTGCATGACGTTGCTCTCACTGGCTAAACTACAACTCGGATCATCGTGTTGTAGCGATTTTTTAAAGGCCTGGGGCGCGAAGCTCATTCCACTTTCATGCTTCGTTATCGCCGGATTTCCTTGAGCCTGAGGCCCTAGCCGATTCCGCGACAGGATCGGCTAGCGCCTCAGGCTCACGGATTGGATGACGATTGGAATTACATTCCGACGCGTTGGCGAATCTCCGCAACAATGTCGTCAATGCGGACTCGTGATTGCTCGAGCGAATCACGATCACGAATCGTGACAGTGCGATCTTGCAACGATTGACCGTCGACGGTGATGCAATACGGTGTCCCTGCTTCGTCTTGACGACGGTAGCGGCGTCCAACCGCTCCCTTTTCATCGTAGAAGACATTCATGTGCTTCTTAAGAGCACCATAAATCTCTTCCGCGACTTCCGGCATTCCATCTTTCTTGACCAGCGGAAAAATGGCTGCTTTGATCGGCGCAATTCTCGGATTCAACCGCAAGACAACGCGCGATTGCAACTTGCCATCCTCATCCGGAGCCTCGTCTTCGTGATAAGCTTCACAGAGGAAAGCCAAGGTTGCGCGGTCAGCACCGGCGGACGGTTCAATTACGTGCGGAATAAAGCGTTCGTTCGTCAAGTCGTCGCGATAGCTCATATCCTTACCGCTTCCTCGATGGCGTGGTTGCCCGTTTTCCAGTCGCTCCAATTCGAGTGGCCGTTTCTTGGGATCCAACTTGCCTTCGTGATGCGAACGCAAATCGAAGTCGCCCCGGTGCGCGATCCCTTCGAGTTCTCCATATTCACCTTCGGCTAAGAACGGGAAGGCATACTCGATGTCTGCAGTCCCAACCGAATAGTGGCTCAATTCATCTGTATGATGCTCTCGCAATCTCAGACGTTCGCTCGATAAACCGAGTTCCGTATACCAGGCCATGCGACGATTGCGCCAATAGGTATACCACTCACGCGATTGATTCGGGTGACAGAAGAATTCGATTTCCATCTGTTCGAACTCGCGCGAACGGAAGGTGAAATTCCTCGGCGTAATTTCGTTGCGGAAGCTCTTACCGACTTGCGCGACACCAAAGGGAACGCGAACGCGTGTGCTATCCAAAACGTTTTTAAAGTTCACAAAGATTCCCTGAGCGGTTTCGGGGCGCAAAAACGCAGCCCCTTCTTCGCCACTCAAAGCACCGACGTACGTCTTGAACATCAGGTTGAATTCGCGAGGATCGGTTAGTGTCCCGATTTCATTCGCATCTGGCGCTAAGACCATGGCTCGATCGGTTGCCGCCAGCTTGTCCAGCGTTTGAAACGATCCTTCCCATTGGAGCTGCTCGATATCTTTATTGCGAAGATTGAAGAGCTTCATCGCTTTGCGAGTCACCTCTTCCTGCTCGAATTCGGCCTCGACCATGGTTGAGATGAAGACACGTTGTCCTTTGGCGGAAACCCAACGGCCGCGAACTTGGTCAAAGCGATAGCGCTTCTTCGAAATCCGGCAATCCACCATATAGTCATGAAAGAGATCGTAGTGACCTGAGCACTTCCAGACTTGTGGATGCATCAAGATCGTGCAGTCCAGTCCGACCATTTCATAAGGGCTCGGAGCACCTGCGGGAAGGCTAAGCTCGTTATGACCAGAACACATATCGCGCCACCAAGCTTCCTTGATGTTGCGCTTGAGCTCGACGCCAAGCGGACCATAATCCCAGAATCCGTTCATGCCTCCGTAAATCTCACTCGATTGGAATACGAAGCCTCGTCGCTTGCAAAGCGACACTAGTTTTTCCATTGGCAGCATCGAAGGAAATCTCGGGGTAAGAGGTGAGAGTTAAAGGGCTAGGTTCTTTCGGCGATCACAATCCGCGGATGTCCACTGAGGTCCTTTATCGTCGGCTTCATGGACCAACCCGGACGGGCTTGAATCCAGGCTTCCAAACGCGGGATCACCATGGGTGAACTTTCCAGCATGATAGCACCATCGTTGGCTAAGCGGGACTCGGCTTGTTCTAACAGTCGAACGCTGGTTGCCATGCCGTCGTCTTCGCAAACAAGGGCCATTTTTGGCTCGAAATTGCGGACATCCTTGGCCAAGCCAGCTAGCTCGGACTCAGAAATGTAGGGGGGATTGCTGACGATAAGATCGATACTTTTTACGTCGGCTGGCAACGCGTTGAGCAAGTCCCCTTCGAACATCGATATCCGATCCGCCAGCTCGTGTTTCTTCAAATTGGCGTTTGCGATCTGGAGGGCACTCGGGCTTAGATCACAAACAAACATCGTGACGTCTGAAAGATGCTTGGCCAAGCTGATCGCTACGCAGCCACTGCCAGTGCCAACGTCGACTATTTTTTGCGGACCGGCGGAAAGGGACCTCGACTTTTCGCGATTGCGAATCCAATCGAGGGCTGCCACAACTAAATGCTCCGTCTCAGGACGCGGAATGAGGCAATCCGGGCTAACGATAAAATCGATCGAGTAAAACTCTTTGTGACCAACGAGATAGGCAACCGGAGTTCCTTCCGCCCGCCGCTTAACCATTTCACGAAACGTGGCCCGTTCAGCCTCGGTCGGTTCATCGTTGAAGCTGGTATAAAGCTGGATACGGGGGCAACTCTTGGCATGAGCCAAGAGAATTTCTGCTTCGAGTCTGGCCGAATCAGAACCGCTCTTCTTGAGAAAGTCGGTCGTCCATTGGAGCAGCCGACCGATTGTCCAGACTTCCGTTGTCGTCATGCGATACTCGTTACTGATCCATACCTTCGAGCAATTTTTGCCGGTCGTATTCTAGCAACGCATCCGTAACCGGTTGCATATGCCCAGCCACAATCATGTCAAGCTTATAAAGCGTCAAATTGATCCGATGGTCTGTCAGTCGGTTTTGCGGAAAGTTATAGGTTCGAATCCGTTCGCTGCGATCGCCCGATCCGGTAAGGCTCATTCGCGTGTCCGAACGCTTTTTGGACTCTTCCGCCCGCTTGAGATCGTAGAGCCGGCTTTTCAATACCCGAATGGCCTTGGCGAGATTCTTGTGCTGGCTCTTCTCGTCTTGGCACTGAACGACCAAATTCGTTTCATAGTGCGTCAAGCGAATAGCCGATTCGGTCTTATTCACGTGTTGCCCGCCTGGACCGGACGCACAAAACTTATCGACGCGGTAGTCTTCCGTCTTCAAATCGATTTCGACGTCGTCCGGTTCAGCCATGACGGCAACGGTAGCCGCCGAAGTATGGACTCGGCCTTGGGCTTCCGTCTCGGGGACTCGCTGAACACGATGCCCGCCACTCTCATATTGCAGCTCGCGAAACACCGAATCGCCCTCGAAGCCAAGAACGACTTCCTTGAAGCCATTGCGCTCACTGAAACTGGTGTCCATGATTTCGACTTTCCAGCCACGCGCATCGGCATGATGCTTGTACATTTCGAAGAGGTCGCGGGCGAAAAGAGCAGCTTCTTCACCACCCGTTCCGGCGCGAATTTCCATTACGCATCGCGTTCGGTTGGAGTCTTCTCCCCCAACGGCATAGTCGAGCAGCTCCTTCCAAATCAAGTCGCGCTCAGCCGTAATTCTGGCTAGCTCTTCTTCCGCCATGGCTTTCTCTTCAGCGTCTTCACTGGTAGCCATCGGCGCCAGTTCACGGAGCTCTTCCGTCATCTTTTTGTAGCTGCGATAGCGACCAGCCATCTTCGATAAGCTGCCGTGCTCGCGCATGACGTTCGCGATCTTGGAGGAGTCGTTTAAGACTTCCGGATCCGCCATCTGCTTCTCAAGTTCTTCGAAGCGATTGAGGAGTTGATCGAGTTTTTCTCGGACGTTCATAGTAAAGAATGATAACTACGGAGTCTTGCGATACTTAGATTTTGTTGCGTGGGTAACGGCCCCGCATGGCTCGGGTGTCGTAAGTTTGCCCGACTGTCGAATCCTAGTAAGCAAAACCGCCGCGACCGAAACAAAGTCTCAGGCACGGCGGTTGTGAATCTTTTCGACTTGGAATCGCTACTTCTTCTTAGCAGGTGCCTTTTTCTTGCCAGCCAACGAAGCATAAGTCCCGGCCGCAAACTTGTTCTGGAACTTCTCGATTCGACCAGCGGTATCGACGTACTTCAATTTGCCTGTGAAGAACGGATGGCATTCGCTGCAAATGTCGACTCTGAGTTCTTTGCGAATACTGCGGGTTACGAACGCATTCCCGCAACCGCAAGTTACCTTCGTTTCGACGTAGTTTGGATGGATTTCAGATTTCATTATAATGTTCGAATTCTTGCCGTTCGGCGCTAAAAATGTTGCTCAAGTCCAGTCGATTTTTCACAACTGGCCGGATTCCAGGAACCCCAAATTCTAGCCCCCGCCTCCCGCCCGAGCAAGCCCAACCGAAGCTGGCTCAAATGGCGTGGACTTGAGGAAAAAACTTTGTATCGGAACGGCGCAAGCCGTCCGGTTCCACAACATTTTCTCGCAAACCACCGGACGGCTTGCGCCGTTCCGCTACTAAAGTCCACGCCATTTGAAGCTGGCTCGGGTGAGGTTCCGAATCGAGGGATTTCTCGAAATGGGCGTCGTAGCGATCGCTGCTACTTTGCTAGGATGAATCCTTGGTAGGTCCAGCCGTCGGGTTGTGTGATGACTCGCGAGCCGCCAGGTTGGAAAAACGCTTTGATATCATCAAACGGGGGGAGTTTGTCCCCCTTCACGCGTTGGCTCACGTTTTTGAGCTCATCTTTCGGGCGCAAAATTCGATCAAGAATGGTCGCCAGCATACTTCGTGACTGAGGAAGTTTGTCCTGTCGGAATAGCTCGTATTGCATTCGAAACGCCCGATCGGCGCGGCTGATTTCCCACAAGCAGCCAGCTTGGCCATTCGAAAGCTTTTTCAACGCGGCGATGACGCGAGCCACATCGGGTTCAGAATCGAGCTGCGAATTCGGTTGATCGATTTTCCCGTAGGTGATCGCTTCTTTGATCATGTCCGCATGCGAGGCAAACATCAGGAACTGTTCTCCAGCCTTGCCTCCCTTGGCGAAGATCGTGATCGCCCAGTTGCTCAAAAGTGGTTCATCTTCATCCTTGGGCTTAGCTCCCTTCCCCGATTTTTTATTACCATTACCGAATCCAAAATCGGTATCAACATTCAAAGCTTCGTCGGAGTCCTCCGAACGAGTAACTTTCCAAATGCGAATGTCATTGAAATCTTCCAGCGAGGCATCCGGCTCATTTTTCATCGCTCGCTCGAGTGCATTCGCCAGTTTTCCATTCGGGTCGTTGATTCGAATCCCAATCAACGTACGTCGTGAATCCGGCGTGACGGGTTCGACAATCTCGCTCACCGAGTAAATCTCCGGCGTAATGAATGGCAGCACGTCATTTTTGATGTCGGTTTGCGGTCCATTGGGGTCCGTTTGGATACCTTCAATCACCGAATCGAAGACGCCAGGCTGGCCGGCAATATCATCAACCAAGCCTTTCAGTTTCCAAAATGCGTCTTTTGAATTCCATGCCGTCGACAAGTACGAAGCGGCTTTAGGGGTTACCCACGTTGGCGTTTTACCGCTAGCCAGATTGGGGAAATCAAGTACTTGAACCGAAATCGGTAGTGGTGGCTCGGTTTGAACGCAGGCTTCATGGTAGACGTCGTAGGTTTTATCACCAAAACGAAGTCGACCAACTACGGCCGAAATTTGGTTGAAGCCTTGTTTGTCGAGGACCTTCAAAACATCCGTTTGCGAGTTT
This sequence comes from Pirellulaceae bacterium, assembly GCA_031411055.1. Taxonomy (GTDB): domain Bacteria; phylum Planctomycetota; class Planctomycetia; order Pirellulales; family Pirellulaceae; genus JAIYDQ01. The sequence goes on along the minus strand of JANOAI010000255.1, from coordinate 26,518 downwards.
GTTGGTTTTGCCGAAATCGATCGCAGTAATTTTGCCAAACCAATGGGTTGAACAAAGTATTCGACATCGCTCGCAGACAGTTGCGATGGAACTTTCGACATTGCTTTCGTGAAGAGTTTCGATTTTGCCAATGAATTGCCGCGGCCCGACTTCTTTCCGTCAATGATCTCTTGGAGCGAGGGAAGTTCGTCCGTGGCAAACAAGAAACCATCGACAATGGCATAGTAAGACTCATGGACAACGAGCGCACCGGCCCCACGTGGTAGCGTGTACTGGGTTACTTCAACTCCGGCATGAGATAGTTTTTTCGATGTCGCTTGTCGGTTTTTGAGATCCGTATCAATGCGTTTCATCAGGTCGTCGAGTTCCTTATTCTTGCCAGTCACGTCGACGATGAGGGCTACCGCGTAGGGTTTTTGAGCGACTTCGGGTTTCGAGATCCATGCCATGGCCGATTGGCCGCTCGCAACCTTCGAAATGTCATCCATCGTAATGTTCAGTTGCCAACCGGCTTCCTCAAAGCGGTTCTCGATTGTCTTACGTTGTTCCTTCCAGAAATCTTGCAGTCGATTGTCGTCTGCAAGCAACCCAAGCTGCGTCTTTTTAAAACGCTCGAGAAGACGTGGAAAGTCTACGACTCGGGCAAAACCCTGAGTGCTATCGGGTAGCCAATCGGCAGCGTCGGCAACTTGCGCTCCGGCAGCCGGTTTTGGCGATTCTTGGCTGAAGGCAATCTTTGCCGACATTGGACCAAGTGAACTGAGAAGTAGAATCGAAGCAATGAACAAGCGCACCTATTGATCTCCTTTTCCCTCGGCCGCAACAAACGGCCTAGGCTGGGCAAATATTCAAAGGGACGTATCTTACTGTTTTTGCTGGCGTAGCGGAAACCCGACTTTCCCAGGTCGCCGCACCGCTGACCCCTGGTTTTGGAGCTTGCGGAAAATCGCAACGAGTGATGAATAATAGCGAAAATGTCTATGAAAACCCGCTAATTACGCGTTATGCCTCGCGAGAAATGGCTCAGCTTTGGAGCACCGAGCGTCGGATTGGATTGTGGCGGGAACTTTGGATCATTTTGGCGGAAACCGAGCGAGAACTGGGATTGCCGATCTCGGAAGCACAACTTGCGGAACTTCGGACCTTTCGCGAAACGCTGAATTTGGACGTCGCCGACCGCTATGAACGGGACTTGCGACACGATGTCATGGCCCAAGTCCATGCCTACGGGGACCAATGTCCGAACGCTCGCGGAATCATTCACTGGGGGGCAACCAGTTGCTACGTGACTGATAATTCCGATCTGATGCTGTACCGAGACGGCTTGAAGATGGTCCGTCGCCGATTGGTCGCATGCTTGTCGGCGCTTTCAAAATTTGCTGATCAGCACAAAGCCTTGCCATGTTTGGCGTATACCCACCTTCAGCCTGCGCAGCCAACTACCGTCGGAAAACGCGCGACTTTATGGGCTTATGACTTGGTTCTCGATCTGGCGGAAGTCGACCATCGGCTCGAAACCATGCTGGCTCGAAGCGCAAAAGGAACAACCGGAACGCAGGCGAGCTTTCTACAACTCTTCCATGGTGACCACGCGAAGGTGCGGCAGCTTGAGCAGCGCATTGCCGAACGACTGGGCTTCCCATCGAGCTACGCAGTCACAGGACAAACGTACCCTCGCAAAGTCGACGCCCAAATACTCGACTGCCTCGGTGGGGTTGCCGTCAGTCTGCATAAACTTGCCACCGATATTCGTTTGTTGGCAAATCGAAAGGAAATCGAAGAGCCGTTTGAAAAGCAGCAGATTGGATCTTCGGCCATGGCTTACAAACGCAATCCCATGCGCTGCGAGCGGATTTGTGGCTTAACCCGATTCGTGATGAGCCTCCAGAGTTCGCCGGCGATGACGGCTGCGGTGCAATGGTTTGAACGCACGCTGGATGACAGCGCCAACCGCCGCTTAGTCATACCGCAGGCCTTCTTGGCAATTGACGCCTCGCTGGTCTTGCTGCAAAACGTCACGGAAGGCCTGGTCGTCTATCCAAAAACGATTGAAAAGAATCTGCGTGAAGAACTCCCGTTCATGGCGACCGAATCCATCTTGATGGCTGCCGTGGCTACTGGTGGTGACCGGCAAGAACTTCATGAACTCATCCGTGTCCATTCGCAAGCCGCGGCTTACGAAGTCAAAGCCGAAGGTCGCCCAAACGATTTGATGCAGCGCATAGCGGACGATCCGGCTTTCCAAGGTGTTCAACTTGACGAACTGCTCGAGCCGATCCAGTTTGTTGGTCGAGCTCCTCAACAAGTAGATGACTTTATCGCCGAAGTCGTTCAGCCTATTTTGAATACAAGCAGCGATTCCGCGGTTGCCATCTCGGCGGAAGTCCGGGTTTAACGGTTCGCCCCTTCCGTGGAAACGGTCTACAATAAAAATTATGTCAACAACCTCGGCTAACCCATCGTCCAAACTTCTGATCAATCTCATTTCCGTGATTGTTCCGATAGTCGTGGCATTGCTCTTGGGTATACGAACCAAAGTCGATCTAGGGGAATGGACGCGTGTTCTGCCGCACGTTATTGGCGGGATCAATACGCTGACCTCGATTCTCTTGGTGCTCGGCTTGCTCTTGCTTAAAGCCGGGAAAATCGAAGGCCATCGCTGGGCTATGACCTCCGCTTTTTTGTTGGGTGGCTGCTTCTTGGTTTGCTACATCACCTATCAACTTTCGAATCCTTCAACCCATTTTGGCGGTGAAGGGGTCATCAAGAATGTGTACTTCTGTTTGCTACTGTCTCACATTGCCCTTTCGATTCTTGTCCTGCCGCTCGTCCTGCGTGCGTTCTTCTACGCGATTACTAGCCAGTTCAAAGCCCATAAGCGGATTGCTAAGTTCGCTTTCCCGATTTGGCTTTACGTTTCGGTGACGGGCGTTCTTGTGTACGTCATGATCTCGCCCTACTATCCAAAAGCGACGATCGATACCGAGGGGGAAGCCGGCGAAGCGAGAACAGATCAGCCGGTCGTCGTGGACCCAGGTGAACGCAAACTCATCGCCCAACAGCAAGAACAAGCCAAAGAGTTTACCGAAGAACAGCTGATGCGCACTTTCTCGCTTACAGAACGCAGCGGAAAAACGATCAGCAGCCAAGAACTCCAAGGCCAACCATTTATTGCCAGCTTCTTCTTCAGCACTTGCCCAGGGAGTTGCAAACAGCAGAACGACCAAATGCGACTTCTACAACAGAAGTACCGCGACGCACCGATTCGCTTGGTCAGTATCTCAGTCGATCCCGAGAAAGATACACCGGAAGTTTTAGATGCTTACGCGAACAGCTATGGAGCTGAGAAGAACAAATGGTTGTTTTTTACCGGCGATATCACCTACATCGCTCGAATGGCAAGCGATGTCTTCTTCCTCGGCGCCATCGGCCCCAAAAGCCATCCCGACCGCTTTTGTCTCTTCAATGCCGAAGGAAAACTTGTCGGTAAATACAACTGGCATCAACCCGAACAGCTTCAGCAGTTGGACGAGCATGTCCAAGAACTTCTCAAGCAGAAGTAGAGACGCATCTCTCCCCCTCGCCCATTCCGATGGGAGAGGGGGTCGGAGGGTGAGGGCTGGTCTGACCCAACAAAGTTCCCGTTTCTTTATGGCTAACGATGAAGGCTGGTCGTCTACAGCTTTTGTTCGGGTGCCAAACGTAGGACTCGGCGAATTTCGTCGGTCTTGAAGCCAAGGGCCTGGGGGCGAACGACGTTGGGAAGCGCGACAACATCGTACAGCTCAACGACCACACCCTCGATCCGAATCCAGTGGACGGTATCGCCAGTTCGTAAATCGATGATTTGGATTCCGCAGCGGGCTTCGCTGTCACTCGACTTCAAGTTCTTATCAAGCTCTAAGCCCGAGAACGTTTTGTTCTCCCGCGACTTGGAAATACCAACGATCGCATAGTCGCCGTGGAACGATAAGCCACGCAAATAACCTGGACAGAAAGCTACATTCTCAAACTTGCCGCTGGAACGATCGACGTAGCCGAAATGTCCCGTGCCAGAATTGAGGAGCCATAACTTATCGCGATAAACGCGCGGCGAATGTGGCATCGAAAGCCCCGACGCAATAATATCGTTCGTCTGAACGTCGATGACACAACCGCCATCATGGCGACGATCTCGCCAACCATCGGCGACGTCCGATTGGCTTACACAGGTGACATACTTGGCTTTGCCGTTCTCCAAAGCAAGACCATTCATATGACAACGATCTTCAGCCGCTAAACGGCTAATGAACGGTGGCTTCCAAAGAGGGACAAAACTGTGAGTATCGCTAATCGTTGCCAGACATCCGAACAGCGTATTCACGAATACGACTCGACCACTGGCCTCAACTGCGACGTCATGAATATCGAGATCGCCAGTCGTGTATCCGATTTGAGGAACGTAAAGTCGATCGTAACCGGATGCGATCTGCCCAGGATCGATCACATTTTCAAAACGCCAAAGTTGGTAGAGTGACGACATCCAAATCGTCTGTCCATTGCTCCAGAGACCCAAACAACGATTAAACGTTCGTTCGAAAACCGACATCCGACCATTGGGCTGCATCCCCAAAAGAAACAATTTTCCAGCTTGATACGTGGTCAAAGCTAGGCTTAGCTTCTGTTCCTGCAACCAATTGTTAAGTTGACGCGACGCAGTAATATCGAGAGCAGGTTGATCAGTCATTGAAGAAAACGATTTGCGAGTTACTTGATGATTGGGTACGACAGACCCGATCGAATTGGCACTAGGGATTCGTCACGGCTAATTTTTAGGGCACGACGGACTTCCAGTCCGTCGACAAACATTGGCACCGACGGACTGGAAGTCCGTCGTACAGATTCAGCTCAACCGTCATTTGAAGGTGTGAAGAAGCACTAGTGTGTCATGGCGTAGGTTACAATATTGATCCCCATCGGATAGGCCTTCTTCACGGAAAACTCTTCGAAGTACCAAGCGTTTTCGCCCTCACGTTCCCATCCATCACCCAGATCCGTGTTGTGGCAAATAAAGACCATGATCCGGCCTGCATCGTCATAAATTGCACGGTAGTGGGGGATACTTGTATCGGAGCCATAGCGCGGTTCCCAAGTAATTCCCGAACTACGCCCAGCTTCGGCCGCATGAATCGAGGGGAGTTGGGGCTTTTCTTTCAAGTCATACACGCAATGAAAAATCTCATGTTCCAGCGGGACTTCTTTCGGCTCACGGTCTGGAAAAACTTGCTTTAGTTCCTGATGAAAATTTTCGTACTCTTCATCTCCCCAAAAATCATCGACCATCAAGAAGCCACCGTGCAGACAGTAGCGACGCAGGGCTTTGGCTTCCTCGGGACTAAAGGTTAAGGCACCTGGCTCGATGATGTAGATAAATGGATAGTCGAACAATCTTGGGTCTGTCAGTTCAAGAACAATCGGTTCCGGGTTTACCTTGAGGGTGGTCAATTGCTGCAAACGGAGCGAGAAATTGAGATCGCTATCGCGATAGTCGGTAGCCCAACCACCGCCACGGCCTCCTCGATAGCCGTACGAGTCATACTTAATGCGGACGAAGGTAAAAACGTCTTCACGAAAACGAGGTTCAATCTCCCAGTCGGGAACGCCACCCCGACCCGGGTTCTCCCAATTCTGGCTGGAGTACCTTCTTTGAGCCAAAGCCAGTGACCCAACGAGCAATAAGCTAACGGCGATTGCGAACGATGCTTTCGACATGAGCCGAAAACGGGACTGATGCGGGGCTCGTTGAATGGTCGCATCATTTGAGCCTGAGGCGCTAGCCGATTTTTCTGAACAAGAAGTCAAGTCAATTCCCGAAGAATCGGCTAGCGCCTCAGGCTCAGCATTTAGGACGCCACTTTTTTGCAGAGGCCGTGATGAAGTTCTTTGTCGAATCCTGTTTTGCATCCTCATTCTCGATTCATTTCAAGTAACAGCGACAGGGCTTCACGATAGCGAGGGCTCTCTTCCAAAGCCATCAGCAAATGGCGTTTCGCTTCTTGGGGTGACTTTAACTTTATTAAGTTCTTAGCTAAACGAAAGTGAACTCCGGCGATATCGCGAGGATCCATTTCATTCAAGGCCCGCAGCGACTCGATCGCCGCCTCGGGTTGGTCGATCAGCTCGGCTGCCTCGGCACGAAGTTCATGAATGGTGGATCGAAGCGGGTCGATCTGCAAGGCAAGATCACACCACTTTTTTACCTTCGCGTACTCTTTTTTTTCCTGATCGATTTCAATCAACAAAGACAACTCGTCGAAACAATCAGGACTCATGTTTTGAAGCTGAACAAGCGATTGATAGAGTTCGTCGTCTTGTTCCAGGTTGCGGTAAAGCACGGTGAGAAGCGTCGGCCCACCGTTTGGAGAAACATCATCGGGAATGGCGTCGGTTATACGTTTTACGATGGCTAAGGCTTCTTCGGATTGCTTGGATCGAACTAACAAGATTGCATATTGATTCAAGGCTTTATAGTCATTCGGATGCTCGGCGAGATAGGCCTTGAGACCATCGATATCCTCGGGGCGTTCCTCGTCCGTGTCATCAAAGGTTAGCCCTCGTCCATATTGGTTTGCGCGAGCGTGAGCAAAGGATTGAAAATCGGCATCGAGAGCTTTGATTCCACCCGCACGGCGACCGAGCGCTTCCTCAATGGGCATGCCGACCGAAAGATCATCAAGCAACTGTTGCAAGCTCCTGATCCCATATTCTTTCATCCAGTACTCGATGACAAGCGATGCTTCATAGTAAGCAAACTGAAGGTGCATTGGCGATTTTGGACGGAGAAACGCACTGCTCAATTGGCTGACCGGGGTAAAGTCTTCGCCGAGAATCATCTGTCGATAGGTAGGTGTCATCCCTTGCCCCCAGCGCGGATCGCGCTGCCGTTCTTCATAGACCGAGATCCCTTCGGACAGCCAACGTGGCATTCGATTCTTCGTCTTTTGGAGTGTGACTACGTGGCAGTATTCGTGCCACAAAACCGATTGCCAGTTCGAGTAGCCTTGTAAGGCGGCTGGCGAATTCGCCGTGATCAATCGCCCGAAACAGACCCCCAAGAATCCATCGCCACCCGGTAAGCCAAACGTTCGAATGGCAAAGTCACTTTGCTTCGGAAAGATCTCGACAAACACAGGCTCTTCGAGAGTCGAGCCGTATTTCTTGGTCAGGACATCGCGGGCTTCACTGAGAAGTGCGACAACCGACGGGCCATAAATTTTGGCTTCGGTTGAATCCATTCGAACAATCAGCCCAGGCGCTTCAAGGGTTGCAAATTTTTCCAGCCGTGCACGCAGTTTCGTCAAGTTGAAAATCGATACGTCGTAAGCGTCTTTCTTTCGGACTTGTTCGACGAGTTTCCAACCTTCCTCGAGCTGTCCCAGTCGCAACAAATCTTGAGCGAGCTGCGTGCGCGCGGGTGCATAGTCCTCTTGCATGACTAAAGCGCGCCGTTGGTATTCCACCGATTCGGCGAACCGATAATGATCGGCCAGATTTTTTCCGATGAGATAGTCGACTTCGGGATTCAAGGGCCACGAGAGGAGAGCCTTGCGCCGAGCGTCGCCTTCTTTCTCGAACTGCCCTCGCAAATGCGCGATGGCAGCTCGTAGGGCCCAAACGCTAGGCAGTTTCGGATTGATCGATTCGATTTCGGATAAAATTTCTTCGGCCAGATCGTAGGCTTCGGCGTCGAGTTTGAGTTCAGCCAACCAGAGCAGGCTGGGGATGTGTTTTGGGTTGAGCGACAGGGCTTGGCGAATAAACTCCGACGATTTCTCGGAATCAGTGCTGCCCCAAGCCCGCGCGAGGAGATAGAAAATCTCGGGATCTTCCTTATCGAGTGCGACTGCTTTTTTTAATGAAGCCAAAGCAACTTGATCATCGTTTTTGCTGATCGCCAAGCGAGCGGAACCGACATGTGCCTCCACAAACTTAGGGTCTTCCTTGATGACTTTATCAAAGCAAAGTTCGAGTACTTGTTTCGGATCTTCGTTTTCGAGAAGAAAGTATTCACCCAAAGCCACCATTTCACTTCGCGAGGTGAAACGACCAGGAACACGTTGAATCAATTCTGGAATCGCTTGGATCGTCGCCCTGGCTTGTTTGGCATTGTCGGTCATGCGATACGCTTGCGCTCCGAGCATACGAAGACGAAGACTTGTTGAAAAGCGCTGGACACCCGCCTCGTAAACTCTGACCGCCTCTTCATACTCTCCGATTGTGAGGTAGGCTTCGACTAGCAGCTTTGGCCAACCTTCGTTCCAAACCGAACGCTCGACTTCCCCTTTGGCGATTTCGATACACTTTTCATACTCGCCCCGGCGTAAAAGTTTTTGCGTTTCCTGCAGATCTGCGGCAAACGTAGCAACAGACCAGAGAAGCCCTAGGGAAATAGCCAGAAGTTTCCCAAGGTCGATGCAGAAACTTCGAGTCGTCTTTTTCGAGGATCCCAGCAAAGCTGTTTCGCTCCGGTTAAGATTCAGAAAGATACCATTCGGCAATGAATGAAGTAAAAAAACGACTGAAAGACAAAATGATCCACCAAAATCGTGCACCCCACACGCTCAATGATAACCGAATGGCCAACGTCCTGGGGGCCATTTTTCTTCTGTGGTTTGCTTCGGGAGCTGAGTTCGTTCGAGCAGAGCAGTTTAAAGTGCGCGATGAGGCCCAACTTCGGTCGATCGTAAAAAACTTGAATCCTGGGGACGAGGTCGTACTCTCCGCCGGCGAGTGGCACGACTCAGAGTTGCGAATCGAAGGGGCCGGGTCGAAAGAAAAGCCGATTGTTTTTCGAGCGGAACAACCGGGAAAGACCGTCCTTACAGGAGCTTCTCGAGTTCGAATCAGCGGAAAATTCGTCGAACTGCGTGGAATTGAATTGCGCAATTTGACCGGCCAAAAAGCAGATTGGCTTGAATTTCGATACGACTCAAAAGCCTTGGCGGAACACTGCAGCGTGCGCGATTGTTCTTTTGTGGAAGACGAATCTTTCACTTCCACGGAGAAAGAGAATCGTTGGATCGGGATCTTTGGGCAGTTCAATGAGATTAGCAACTGCCGTATTCAGGGAAAGAAAAACAAAGGGACAACGCTTGTCGTCTGGCTTGGTGACAAAGATCTCGGCAACCACAAGATCGTCAAAAACTACTTTGGGAAACGTCCGCTCCTAGGCAAAAATGGAGGTGAAACAATTCGCATTGGTGATAGTGAAACGTCGATGCAATCGGCGAATTGCCTTATCGAAAACAATGTGTTCGAGCAGTGCGATGGAGAAACCGAGTGTATTTCCAATAAGTCATGTGACAATATCTATCGAGGAAACACCTTTCGCGAAGTTCAAGGAACACTCACCTTGCGACACGGAAATCGATGTTTAGTCGAAAGGAATGTTTTTCTGGGCAACAAACGCAATCAGACGGGCGGTATTCGTGTTATTGGAGAAGACCATCGCATTCTGAACAATTACTTGGCCGATCTCGAAGGCGATAGCTTCCGAACGGCGATTGTCATGATCAATGGAATCCCCAATAGTCCTGACAACGGTTACCTTCCCGTTCAACGACCGATCATTGACGGGAATACGATTGTGAATTGTAAACACAGTGTTCTCTTGGCCTACAACGATACGAGCAAAGCCACCGTTTTGCCGTCTCAGGTCACGTTTCGAAATCAACGAATCGTGGCTCGAAAAGGGAAAGAAGCCTTCGAAGTCGGTGAACGAAAGCGATTGACCGAGTTACTTAGCGGAATTCAGTTTGAAGGGAACCAAGTTCAAGCCGATGAATTGGGAATCACACCGAGGATGGGTATCGAGCAAGTCGATTCTATCAACGTCGACCTACCGCTCGGACTGAATAAAGAAGACGTGGGTCCCGATTGGTAACAGGGAGCCATACGGGTGTATCGGCTTTAGAGACCTCCGGCTTAGTGGCACTCCCCAACGCTGAATGCGAAGTGTCAAAAAAAGAACGTGGACTAGTGTTCCCGACCAGGTCGCTTTTCAACGGCACTGGCTTGGGCACTATTCCACGTTCTTGAGTTACAAAAACGCTTATGGCGTTTAGCGTCGTCCGCCGCCACCACCGCTGCGGCCACCACGATCACCGCCGCCACCACTTCGGCCGCCGCCACCGCCACCACTACGGCCGCGACCACCGCCGCCGCCACTACGACCTCGGTCACCGCCGCCACGAGAACCGCCACGATCCGAGCCAGCACTGGCTCGTTCAGGTCGTTCGCCGCGAGGAGCGTCGCTATCGCCTACTTCTCCTTCTTCGCCGCCATTGTCATCGGCTTGAGCGAACTCGTCTTCGAGACCCAGCTCTTCCAATGCACGGCGTCGAGAAAGCTTCACGCGATCATGATCATCGATGTCGATAACGAGAACTTTCATCGCATCACCAACCGAGCAAATGGAATCGACGTTGGCGACGTATCCACTGGATAGTTCGCTGACGTGACAAAGACCATCACGGCCGGGAAGAATTTCGACGAACGCACCGAAGTCACGGATGCTGGTAACTGTCCCGTCGTAAATCTTGCCGATCTGGACGGTCGCTGTGCAAGCCTCAACGCGGCTGAGTGCTTCCTTGGCCGACGCAGCGTCGGAGCTGGCCACGGTAACACTTCCGTCATCTTGAACGTCGATCGTCGCACCGGTTTGTTCTTGGATGGCTCGAATGTTCTTGCCTCCAGGACCAATCAATGCGCCAATCTTTTCAGGATCGATCTTCGTACGGAGGAGTCGCGGTGCATAGCGACTGGTTTCCGTTCGTGGACGTGGAATGCAGGTTAGCATCTTTCGAAGGATTTCCATCCGAGCTTCGCGAGCTTGCTTGAGCGCACCGCGAATAATCTCATCGCTGATTCCAGCAATCTTGAGGTCCAACTGAATACCGGTGATTCCGTTTTGCGTTCCAGAAATCTTGAAGTCCATATCACCGAAGTGATCTTCGTCGCCCAAGATATCGGTTAGCAAACAGAAGCGTTCATCCTTTTCGCGTACCAATCCAATGCTGATACCAGCGACTGGATTCGTGATGGGAACACCGGCAGCCATCAAACCGAGGCAACCACCGCAAACACTGGCCATCGAGGATGAGCCATTGCTTTCAAGGATGTCGCTGATGACGCGAATGGTGTACGGGAAATCGTCTGGATCGGGTAATACTGGCTCGAGCGATCGCTCGGCCAAAGCACCGTGACCGATTTCACGTCGACCCGGACCACGAATCGGACGGCATTCACCGACTGAGAACGATGGGAAGTTATAGTCGAGCATAAACTTCTTGGTGTACTCTTCGACCAAACCATCTACCCGTTGTTCATCACGAGGCGTACCAAGCGTGACGGTGATCAAGGCTTGCGTCTCACCACGTTGGAACAGGGCCGAACCGTGTGTTCGCGGTAATAGATCGGCTTCGCATTCGATTGCACGTAACGAAGTCCAATCGCGGCCATCAGACCGGGTACCGGCCAGAATCGCATCGCGGACAACTTTGTTCTCAACCGCATGCCAGACGCGATGGAACGTATCACGCGTGATAGCTCCTTCAGCGGTTGGATCCGGAATAAACTGAGCGAGGGCAATTTCGCGAAGTTCATTGCAAGCGTTGTTACGGTTGGCTTTACCTTCCGTTTGCTTGGCTGCTTTGAACCGATCGTAATAGGCATCCTTGATCTGGTTAAAGAGTGCCGAGTCATCCAGGATTTGGAAATCCACCTTCTTCGGATTGACCTTCGCGAGGAGTTCAAGCTGAAGGTCGATGACTTGGCGAATGATTCCGTGGGCGAAGTGAATCGCTTCAATCATCTCGTTTTCGGGGATCTCTTGTCCAAAGCCTTCGATCATGACGATTTCGCGTGCATTCGCCGAAATGATCATATCCAGGTCGGATTCTTCAAGCTGAGCATGGGTTGGGAAAGCGATCAGCTTGCCGTCAACTCGACCGACGCGTGTCGATGCAATCGGACCTTGAAACGGGAGTGCGCTGACAAGCAGTGCACAAGCAGCACCGTTCATGGCGAGCACGTCGCCGTCGTTTTGCATGTCGCTACTAACGACCGAGGCCTGAACTTGGACTTCATCGATGAAACCGTCTGGGAAGAGCGGTCGGATCGGACGGTCCATAAGTCGGCTAGTGAGCGTTTCTTTGGTCGTTGGCCGACCTTCACGCTTTAAAAAGCCACCCGGAAATTTTCCGGCAGCTGCAAATCGCTCGCGATAATCGCAAGTGAGTGGGAAAAAGTCGGTGCCAGGACGCGATGGTCCAGTGGCTGCCGCAGTCAGGACGACGGTGTCGCCATACTGAGTCAAAATACAAGCCGATGCTTGCTTGGCCAATTGGCCGGTTTCAAAAGAGAGTACGGAATCGCCTATTTGCTTTTCTACTCGGTACTTCACGCTTTCCATTCCTAAATCATTAAAAGTTACAAAACTGCTTCGCAACGCAATAAACCCGAAGATGCCTTCATCTTGAGAACCCAACAGTGGGCGGTCGCGAATATCCTTCAACGTGATACATTGAAGATGTTGAGCGGCGACGATCATCAGCCAACGAACGACGAGGCTGCGTCGAGCTACAACGCTGGTTACATGGAGACGATGGCCGCACCCAATCACAAAAATCGGCTGCTAAAACCAACTGCCTAGAAACCAGAAGGCCCGATGGGAAACATCGGGCCAACGAACGATTACTTACGGATGCCTAAGCGGCTGATCAAATCAAGATAGCGATTTGGATCGTGCTTACGGACGTAATCGAGAAGCGAACGTCGGCGGCTAACCATTTGCAACAAACCGCGACGGCTAGCGTAATCCTTGGTATTGGATCGCATGTGGTCGGTGAGGCTGTTGATCCGCTGAGTCAGCAAGGCAATTTGTACGTCGGACGAACCGGAATCGGTCGGAGATCGACGAAATTGCTCAATAACTTCGGCCCTGCTTGACGTCGCTAAGCTCATAAATTTTCCTATGCCACTCCTGAATGGCCGATGGACACTCGTAGATTTTAATCGTTTGTATGGGGTGCAAAGGATAGCGGAACATCGCCAGAACGCAACTGCATTTTTCCTGGGAGGGCCTCCAGGTGTCTCAATTCGACCAAAAACCAACGAAATGAAGGTCCGGCATGCGTCCTCGCGGCGAGGCCGAAGCAAGAATCACGACGGCGGAACGTCTCGGCATGCTTACATTCCCTCGGCGGCACCTATCCTTTGGCAGCGATTTTGGCCCATGTATCGCGAAGCGTGACAATCCGGTTGAAAATGGGTTTTCCAGGGGCCGAATCCTTGAGATCCGCACAAAAATAGCCGTTTCGCTCGAATTGGACCCGATCGCCAGGTTTGGCCTGACCCAAAGCTGGTTCGACAACCGCCTCGATCTCTCGAACGCTGTCGGGGTTCATATTGTCAATAAAGGTCTGTCCCGGTGGGGCGTCTTCCGGATGCTCGCTTTTAAACAGCCGGTCATAAAGGCGAACCTTGACCTTGCATGCCGTTTTCGCCGACACCCAATGGATCGTCCCTTTGACCTTTCGAGAACCTGACGTGTCCGACCCGGATCGAGTCGCTGGATCGTAGGTGCAGTTGATCTGAACAATGTTCCCGGCCGTATCTTTGACGACTTCCTCACATTTAATGATAAAGCCATACCGCAGACGCACTTCGCCACCCGGACGCAAGCGGAAAAACTTCGACGGGGGATTCTCCATAAAATCGTCCCGTTCGATATAGAGTTCGTTGGAAAAAGGGAGCTCGCGAGAACCATCTTCGGGACGTTCCGGATTGTTGACGGCGGTCAACGTTTCCGATTGATCCTCCGGATAATTCGTGAGAACCACTTTGATTGGATCGAGAACCGCCATGCAACGCGGGGCGACTTTGTTCAGATGTTCGCGAATGGCGTTCTCAAGCACGACCACATCAATCGTGCTGTTGAAGCGTGCGACCCCAATATTGTCACAAAACAGTCGTAGGCTTTCCGGCGTATAGCCGCGCCGTCGAAGTCCGCTAATCGTCGGCATCCGGGGATCATCCCAGCCACTGACGAGCTTTTCCTCGACTAGCTGCAATAGCTTTCGCTTGCTCATCACCGTGTAGGTGAGATTCATTCGAGCAAACTCCATCTGGCGCGGATGATAGATACCTAACTCTTGGCAAAACCAATCGTAAAGAGGTCGATGGTTTTCAAACTCCAACGTACAAATCGAGTGGCTAATCCCTTCGATGGAATCGCTTTGACCGTGAGCCCAGTCATACATCGGATAGATACACCATTCATCGCCCGTCCGATGATGATGCGCATGCAAAATACGGTACATGACCGGATCTCGCATATTTAAGTTGGCGTGAGCCATATCAATCTTAGCTCGGAGCGTTCGGCTTCCTTCCGGAAACTCCCCCTTGCGCATTCTTTCGAAGAGTGCGAGGTTTTCGGTTGCCGATCGATTGCGATAGGGGCTGCTTCGGCCGGGTTCGGTGAGCGTCCCACGATAATCTCGCATCTCATCCAATGTGAGATCGCAGACGTAAGCTTTACCGTCTTCAATCAGTTGAATGGCCCACTGATGCAGCTGCTCAAAGTAATCGGATGCATAGTATAGGCCATCCCATTCAAAGCCCAACCAACGGACGTCGGCCATGATCGAGTCGACGTATTCTTGGCTCTCTTTGGTTGGATTGGTATCGTCAAAGCGAAGATTGCATTTGCCATGGTACTGCTGAGCTAAACCAAAATTCAGGCAGATGCTCTTGGCGTGACCGATATGCAAATATCCATTCGGCTCAGGCGGAAACCGAGTGAAGACCGATCGTCCAGCCATCTTCGGCTTCGCTAAATCGCGTTCGATTTCTTGCTCGATGAAGTTCAGTTGCTTCGATTCGCCCCCACCCTCTTCGTCCGGCGTTACATCAACATTCCAGGTATCACCACTCATCAAAGCCTTCTCTTTCCGTGAATCCCCTAAACCGAAGGGCCTACTTTAAAACGAAACCATTTTGGCCGAAAGAAGCTTCTAAGGCTACGTGGCTTGTGATTCGCTAAAAGCAACTTCCGTTTTAGCCAAGTCTTCCACAGCACTTCTAACGGAACTGCACCACTTTGAATCAGCCGAATTTAAATCAGCCGAACGCCGTTAGCCCCATGCCATCTACTTTTGTAGCGGAACAGCGCAAGCTGTCCGGTGTATTTCGTATTTGGCTTGGTTATACGGCCAACCAAGAACCGGGCGGCTCGCGCCGCACCGCTAAAGTAGATGGCATTGGGCGTTAGCCGCGTTTCTTGCACTGAAAACCGTGGCTAACGCCAAAACGGCTAAGGGTTCAGCTGCTTTTTGCTCAAGCGACGGAGTCGTGAACAATAATTAAACGAATTCCGAGCAATGAAATTAAATTAAGTAGCCAGCAATTTCCGGATCGAAGGTTCATTCACGGGCTGAATAATCCCTTTTTCGGTAATGATGGCGGTAATGAGTTCCGCCGGGGTGACGTCGAAGGCAGGATTGTAGACATTCACCCCTTGCGGGGCGGTTCGCTTGCCAAAACCTTCCGTGATTTCGGTTTCGCGTCGTTGTTCAATCGGGATATTGCTCCCGCTGATCATCTTCAAGTCAAAAGTGCTGCTCGGGGCCGCGACATAAAAAGGGATATTGTGATATTTAGCCATGATGGCCACACCGTAAGTTCCGATCTTGTTCGCCGTGTCACCACAGGCGGTAATCCGATCCGCGCCAACGAAAACAGCTTGGATTTTCCCTTCTCGCATGACTTGGGCGGCCATCGAGTCGCAGATCAAAGTGCATGGGAGCTTGCGTTGCATCAGTTCCCACGCGGTCAGACGAGCCCCTTGCAACAGTGGTCGCGTTTCATCGGCAAAGACATGGATCGATTTTCCTTCATCTTGAGCCGTGAAGAAGGCCGACAGGGCCGTTCCGTATTCCGCGGTCGCTAGGCCACCGGTGTTGCAGTGAGTCAACAAACCCATCCCATCGCGAATCAGCGACGCCCCAAATCGACCAATCGCATGGCACATTGCTCGGTCTTCTTCGTGAATGGCTCGGGCTTCTTCTAGGAGTCGTAGCCCCAAAAACTCTACATTCGGCAACGACGCTGCTTCGACTAACAATCGCCTCCGCATCCTTTCCAATGCCCAAAAAAGATTGACCGCTGTTGGACGGGATGTCGCTAGGTAGTCGATGGTTTTTTCGAGGGCCGATGAAATCGATGGGTCGACTTTTTGGGTCGGAGAAAAGGGCTTTAAACCCAATAAAACCGCGTATCCAGCGGCGATTCCGATGGCCGGGGCCCCGCGCACCCGAAGCATTTGAATCGCTTCCCAAGCCTGTTCGGGACTCTCGCAATCAACGAAAAGCGTGACTTCGGGCAACGCCGTCTGGTCGAGCAAACGCAAGTTGCCGTTCCAGCTGCCAAGCCATTCTGTGGACTGAGGGGTTGTATTGAAATCGGTTGCCATGACGAACGGTCTGCGGTTTAAAAGCTGGAAAAGTGGCCGAAATTAGCCATTCACGAAAGGCGTTACGTTGAACATAATCCTAGAGTCAAATTTCAACTTTAAATCGTTTTCGCATTGATCTCCATGGAAAAGTTTCCGACATCTTATCGCTACATGAGCAGCTGGGCCATTATAGGCCTGGTATCGCTTCGCTTGATTATCGGTTGGCATTTTTACATGGAGGGAACAGCCAAAGTTCGCGACGGCGGATTTACCTCGGTTGGCTTCCTGGGGGGAGCCAAAGGTCCGCTCGCGGCCAACTTCCAAAACCTCCTCCCAGACTTCGATGGCAAAATTAGACTTGATAAGAAAGCCATGCTGACCGCTTATCAAGGTTACGCGGCTCAAGCCAAATCGGCTTACGGCTTCGATGAAGCGCAATCGAAACGTGCCGACGCAATCGTCGCCGGCCTCTCGAATGGACTCGATGATGTTTATGGTCAGTGGTCACAGCAGATCACAGAATATCTCGGCGGCTTCGATCGCGTCGCTGCGAACAATTCCGATCCTAAGAAGTTTGGCGTCGAATCGCTAAGCAAGCAACGCGAAGAAATCGAAACAAAATGGCGAGCGCTCGCCAAGCCTGTTCTGTCGGGTGTCGACAAGGTTACCAATGCCGTCCAATCACAACTCATCGCCATTGCAACGCCACAGCAGCTTCAACGCGTGGGCGAGATCGAATTCGCCAGCGTCGGCGGAGGAGGTCCTCTCGGCGTTAAGTTCGTTGATAAAGTAATTCCGTTCTTTGACATGTCAGTCGGAATCCTTCTCATCCTTGGTCTTTGTACACAAGTTGCTGCGTGGCTGGCCGGTTTGTTCTTGTTCTCGATCGTCCTCACACAATTTCCTGGTTACCCTGGGACGCAACCGACCTACTACCAGGCCATCGAAATGGTCGGTTGTTTCGTGATTGCCTTCACCGATGCTGGCCGCTACTTCGGACTCGACTTTTTCCCATGGGCCTTCTGGCGTTCACTAAGAAAACCGACCTCCAACTCAACTTCTTCGCATTCAACGTCCGGGACAATTCGACCAGGAACAACTGAAACTGTAGGCCAAGCTGGCAACGTGGCCACGGCTTCGAACTAGATTTAACCCCTTCCGCAATTTTTTACCGCTACCGAAATAAACATGGACCAGCTCAAGCCTGAAGAAAAGCAAATCGGCAAAGATAATTTTGATGAAGCCGTCGGCGTAACCCGCCGCGAATTTTTGCAAAATGTCATCGGTACGGGAGCCGTCTCCGGTGCAGGTCTTGGCGCGATGTATTTCGGCTACGGCAAAAAGGTCAACGATCCGGTGCGCGTTGGCGTCATTGGAACGGGTGATGAAGGAAACGTATTGCTTGGTGGCTGTTCGCCTGACTATGTGAAAGTGGTCGCGATTGCCGACATCCGACCTTTCGGAATTCATCGCGCCTTTCATGGTGACGTTTCGTCGCCGATCGCCAACGCCGCTCGCCCGGGTTTGATCAAGAAGGCTGGCTATGCTTCCGAAGCCGAAGCTCGGAAGAACGTCAAAGTTTATAAGGACAAAGACTGCATCCAGAAAATTCTCGACGATGACGAAGTCGAAGCAATCATCATCGCATTGCCGCTCCACTTGCATGCACCGGTCGCCATCCAGGCCATGCTTCGCAAAAAGCATGTGTTAACAGAGAAACTGATGGCGCACAACGTTGCGCAATGCAAAGCCATGGCCCGTGTTGCGGCTGAATCCAAAGACCCTCAAGGCAATCCGATCCATCTTGCGACTGGCCACCAACGTCATTACAGCGTCCTGTACGACAATGCCGTTCACTTAATCAAAATGGGGATGCTTGGTCAGCTGACGCATATTCGCGCTCAATGGCATCGCGGTAACTTGCCGGGTGGCGATTCGTGGCAGCCACCATTGCCTGGCGTTCAAGAATTCGTCAAGAATAAAAAAGTCGATCGCGTTCTTTCGGAGCTGAATAACTGGAAGAAGGAATTGGAGACGACTTTGACCAAGGGTGGCAACGCCGGCGACATCGAGCTGCTTCAAAAGAAAGTGGCTCAATGGGAAGCTTGGTATCAAGATAAGGAAATCAATGCCGAAGAATGGGGTTATGTGTCGGCCAAGCTAGCCGGTGGACGTGATCGATCGGCGATGGAAGAACTCGTTCGATGGCGGCTATTCCAACGCACCGGCGGTGGCTTGATGGCCGAGCTCGGCAGTCATCAGCTCGACGCCGCCAGTATCTTCTGTTCCGCATTGCGAAAAGACGGAACGAAGGCTCATCCGCTCACTGTTCACGCCGTTGGCGGACGACACGTTTTCCCAATGGACCGGGATGCCGAAGACCATGTCTATTGCACTTTTGAGTTCCCGGGTCCCGAGTATGATGGCAAATTCGACGTGGGCTATCCCACCGAAAAAGGGGACGGTTTGGTCGATCCGTACACGATCGATCCGAACAAGAAGATTGTCGTTACCTACTCATCGATCAACGGCAACGGCTTCGGCGGTTACGGTGAAGTCGTGATGGGGACAAAGGGGACGATGATTCTTGAAAAAGAACAAGAGGTTATGCTCTATGCCAAGTCCGATACGTCGGCGTCGGTTGGCGTGAAGCCAGCTGGTGGTGGCTATGCTCTCGATACCCAAGCCAGTGGTGGTGCGGCAGCTCCGGTTGCGAAGGCAGCAGCGGCGGCCGGTCCCGTCAGCCGCGGCTACACCGAAGAGATCGAGCACTGGGCGTACTGTATCCGGAATCCGGATCCGAAAAACGTCGTGAAGTGCCGACCCGAAGTTGCGATGGGCGATGCCGTCATCTCGCTGACAACCAACGTTGCGATTCAGAAGGGGATGAAGGGTGAGGCAGGCTTTATCAAGTTCGACGAAGACTGGTTCCATGTCGATTCGGATGCGACGCCAGATGGAAGTTCGGTCAAGGATGAAATCGAAAGACTCTCCAATTGGAAAGGCTAACCTTTTCCGGCCGCTGGTTTACGATCGCCTTTGTCCTGTTGCTGGCCTTAGGCGTTCTGTTCGGAGCTGCTGCCGCCATCCGTTTCCAGAAAATGTTGCTTGCGTTGGAAGGTCTCCGAAGCACTTGGCCCAACGCGGCGACCGTGTTGGAAAAGCGTTATCAGGAAGTCGACGCTTTGCTCGTCAAAGACGGCACAGTCGGCTCCGCGGATGGCCAGCTTGCCACACGCTGGCAGACACTTCGCGCAGAGTTCAAAAAATCCAATCAGTACGACTCGCAAGCCAACTGGGTTGTCGGTTTAGAAAATCTGCGGCGCGAACTGGCGGCGTCGCAAACGGTGATTCGTGGTGAGCAGGCGAAGGCCGATGCTGAAAACCTGGCTACGTTCAAAAAAGCCGACCGCGCTTACGAATCACTCCAAAGCGATGCACTAGGCAAAGTTTGTAATTCAATGTTTCGACTCAAAGTTCCCGCAAGAATTTACTCATTGCTCCAAGATGAGTGAGACCGTGTCTGGGCTGGGCGGAATCGGTGCTGATGTGCATGGCGATCGTTTATCCGGAATCACTTCCGTATTGGCTCGACCCGTTCGTTGGCACTCTAGTCGCGGAGCGACGACATTCTCATAGCCTGGGGTGAAGATCGCGCAGCCATCGAAACCCCAGGTCGTTGACCCAATTTCTGGGAATCGCGGAGCGATGGCATTGCCAGCCGAAGGGAATGCCGTCGCTCCGCGACTCGCGCGTCATGGATGCGCCTTTTCCTGGGGTTCCGTTCAAGGACTCACTCCACCCCAGGCTAAGATTGTGCCGTCGCTCCGCGACTCTGTCCGAGAATGCTGTTGCTCCGCGCCTCTGATATCCGGAACTCTCGCTACAACCGGAAACGAGTGAGGCTGACTGCGTTTGCTAGCACATGCAAGCCGATAACAGCAGAACGTCGAGGATACGCTGTGGAAGGGAATCTGCACGCATGAGTCCGCAAAATTGCTGCACCTACTCCCTGTCAGATTCGGTATTGATTCGATGTCCTACGCTGGCCCCTACACAGAAGAAGCTGAAGATACTTCAGCTGACAACGAACTATCGCTCCTTTCGCGTCGCCGCATAGGAGCCGAGGAGGTCACGGCACAAAGTCCGCTGGAGACCTACCTTCGCGAGATCAATGCGACGAAACTCCTGACGGCCGCCGAAGAGCAAACTCTTGCTCGTCGAGTCATCGCTGGCGATCCTCAGGCACGCGACCACATGGTCCGCGCCAATCTTCGCTTGGTCGTCAACATTGCTCGTGGATACGTCAGCAAAGGTCTTGGGCTTCAAGACTTGATAGAAGAGGGCAACCTCGGTTTGCTGCGTGCCGTTGAAGGATTTGACCCTGACATCGGGACGCGATTCAGCACGTACGCAAGTTATTGGATCAAGCAATCCATTAAACGGGCCCTTATCAATTCATCGAAGACCATTCGCATTCCAGCTTACATGGTTGAATTGCTCAGCAAGTGGCGTCGCGTCACTAGCCGTCTGACGGATGAACTTGGTCGCGTTCCAACCCAAGAGGAAGTTGCACGCGTTCTTGGTTTGCCTAAGAAGAAGCTTCCGATAATCAAGAAGGCCATCCAAGTCTACAACGCGGCCCCGCAAAGCGATCAATCCGATGTTGGTTGGTCGCTGGGTGAAATGGTCATGGATGAGCGTCTTAAGTCGCCAGATGAAACGCTACTCGATCACGACGTTCTGACAACCGCCATGGAATTGCTTGGAACGCTCGATCCGCGTGAAGCCACGGTTCTGAGAATGCGATTCGGGCTTGGCGACACAATTCCCCACACCCTCAAAGAAATTGGGACGGAACTCGGTTTGACTCGCGAGCGTGTTCGCCAAATCGAAACCGAAGCCCTCGCGAAACTCGCGAACGGTCTCAAAGATCCGAAAGAACGAATGGGATTAGCGTAGTCGGAAAACAAAATCGTTTCCAAAACCTTTAAGCCTGAGGCGCTAGCCGATTCTTTTGAACGCAGAATCGGCTGACGCCTCAGGCTCACTTGTTTGTGCGCAAACAAATCTAACGATCCTTTGTCGCCTCATCGAAAATATGTCGCGCCGATCGACCGCTAATCGATCGATGCTGCAGCAACATCTTGGCAATCTTCTCGATAGCATCCCAAACACCCGTTTGCGTTACGTAGTGTTCCGCCTTATCGAATAGGCGACGCTCCAATCGTTCGGCGCCTTTTTCGTTGGCAACCCGGGCCGAGATTAAACGACGAAGGATGCTCATGTCTTGACGAGCACCGCTCCAGTTAAGTTCGCCGGTGATCCGAGCTTCACTGACAATCCCAGCGAGCAAAATGAGTGCTTCGGTTTCAAAATAGTCCTGCCGTCGACCAGTTCGGCCACTCCCAAGATTTACGGCCCCAAGTCGAAGCGAATTGCGAACGATGGATAGTTTTACGATGGACCTTCCAAGCGACAATGCCACGACGGCATGACCCGCTTCATGATAAGCTGTCGCGATATCTTGCTCGGAGCTACCTTTAGGACCGTTGGGTGGATCACCAGTTGGATCAAACTCAGGGATAGAATTCAAGACAAAAGACTCGCAATCACGATTTAAGCAAAGGTCCGAATAAATAGAGCGTTCGTCACGCCCCGATAGAATTGCAATGCGAAGGTGTTTTGAAAGGTAGCGGGCGCGCTCCGAGCGCCGTCAACGTCCCGAAGTGGCAAGTTTTTCACAGCCGGTTTTGACCAAGGCAGATGGAATATGCTTGCTGCTTTGAATTCCAAAACACCTTCTTGGTAAAGTTTCAAAGCAACATCGCTTTTGGTAAAATCGCATCCTTGAACTTCACGACAGTACCAAGATTTATTCCTTCCGTTGGCGGCCGATAGATTTTATCTTTCTTTTGATGATCATGGCTTCATGCAAAGCAACTTAACGTCGAAATGGCTTGAATGCATCGGAAAAATTGGTTGTGTACCCTCACGAGTATTGCAGATAGGTTGTGAATCCGAACAGATTGAAGGCTATTTTCGTGAGCGGCATCCGAAGATTGTTTGGCAGCGAGCGTCGCTACCGGTGAGTGCCACGAGCATTTCCTCCGCTCAAGTGGAGAGATCACTTCTCTTGGATTGGGGAGGTGAAAAACTTATCAGCCTTCAATCGGACGATATTTCGCCGCGATTCGATCTGATTCTGCTTGACGAGACTTATTGTCAATTCCGTGTGCCCAAGACGATTCTTTCAGTCCTCCGTAGCCTATTGGCGGAGGGTGGCAATCTATTAACGCATCTACCCAACTCACAACATTTTTTAAAGGTGCAAAGCGCCCTTTTAGGGGATCGACCTCCAGCGCAAAAGCAATCGAGCCATGGATTTTCCATGCCTGAATTGGTGAAAGATTTTCTCGACACCGGTTGGTTGCCTGACTTATTGCAATGTCAGTGGAACGACATCATCAATGAACCGGCAGGCTTAATAATCGTTGAAGCGGCGTGCAAGCTCGGCATTTCCGAAGAGATGGCGAGGCTTCATTTAGGGCGCGCTGATTTATGGATTCATGCGGTGAAGTCAAACGTGCTTGACAGTGTCTCAGGACACACGTTGCCATTGTCGGTCATTGTCCCGGTTAATCGCGACTGGCAATTTGAATCCAACCTTCTTGCTTCACCCGGACTCAAGGAAATCGACGCCGAAATCATTGTAGTCCGCTCGGCGAGTTCAGCCGCGGATGCTTATCAACAAGGGGCTGCGCAAGCAAAGCATGACTGGCGACTGTTCGTACATCAAGACGTTTACATACCCGCTGGAAGTGGACAGCTCATCGCGAAGAAACTCGCTCAGCATTCGATGTCGGGCGAGCATGTATTTGCCGCGGGATTTTTGGGATTAGAAGTAGTACCCGGTGTTGAACCTGTCGAATGTCGCTATTCGGGCTGCGTTGTCGATCGTAGTCGAAGGTATCGCTACCAGGAGGTTCAACACGCGATTAGTTTGGACGAGTTTGCCGTAGCCATGCATCGATCGAATCCGATTCAAATCGACCCGAACTTAGGCTGGCATTTATGGGCAACCGATTTGTGTCTTCAAGCTCGGTTTGGCTT
The DNA here is from genome assembly GCA_031411055.1 of Pirellulaceae bacterium. Lineage (GTDB taxonomy): Bacteria > Planctomycetota > Planctomycetia > Pirellulales > Pirellulaceae > JAIYDQ01. The sequence continues at coordinate 2,913 of JANOAI010000255.1, read as the reverse complement.
TCCAAGTCTATCGACACCTGTTTTGAGCGTACCACTGTTTCACAACACCGTTGGGCAATACTCCGTTCCGAATGAGTTTTTTATGTCGGGTGCCTACCTGCTCGACAAATACCCCGGCTTGAATGATCTCCCGGCCGTTTGCGGAAATTTGATTCGAGATTCTTCCGGAAACAAGCGATTTGAAGAACCCGTGCGACTCCAAAGCCCGCGCAGGGCTTGAGAAGAATGCGACTTTCGATTGAACTATCGATACGAATCCAATTCCGATTCCAATCCAGTTCGTTTTGTTTTTTGTTCGTATCCATTGAAAGTTGATTGTGCCACCAGAACTACTTTCAGAGTTGGCGTCCATCGCGGGTGGACGTTTCAGCGCTGCCGTAAAATTGGCTGTTGAAGCAGGTCGATCGACGCTCCGCTATTTTCAAACCAGTGAGTTTCGCGTTGAACGAAAAAGTGATCGTTCACCCGTGACCATCGCCGACAAAGACGCCGAGCAGCTTATTCGAAAGGCATTGACCCAAGCCTATCCCGACGATGCAATCCTGGGCGAAGAGTTTGGCGCGGAAGGCGGCGATTCGGAATATCGATGGATCATTGATCCGATCGATGGAACTAAGAGCTTCATCTCCGGTGTTCCCATCTATTCAACACTAGTTGGCGTAACGCGGAACGGACAGCCGTTTATTGGGGTGATTTATATTCCTGCGCTGGACGAAATCGTGGTAGCGGCAATTGGGCATGGAGCGTGGTATTCGAAACAGTCCGAGCCCTGGGCAGTCGCGAAAGTTTCATCGCAAAGCGATCTTGGCGAAGGGCTATTCGTGACCACGCAGATTGATTCCTTTACCAAACGCGGCGCGCGATCAGCCTACGATGAACTCGAAGAATTAGCCTATGTCACTCGAACCTGGGGTGACGGCTACGGATATCTCTTGATTGCGACGGGCCGGGCCGAAGTCATGGTAGATCCGATTGTGAACCCTTGGGATGTCGCAGCCGTGTTGCCCGTTATCCAGGAAGCGGGTGGACGATTTAGCGATTGGCAGGGCCGCCCTTCGATTCAAACGGGCGACGGCGTTGGTAGCAACGGGCTGGTCCACGATCGCGTTTTGTCGATCCTCGCCAAGTCAGCCAAGAAACAGTAGAATCCGCACCTATGCGAGTACTCATTGTTGGAAACGGCGGCCGCGAACACGCGTTGGCCTGGAAGATTTCGAAAAGCCCACGCCTCAAGCAGTTGTGGATTGCCCCCGGAAACGCTGGGACGGCCCTCGAGGGCCAGAATGTCGATATCAAAGCCGATGATATCAAGGGGATCGTGGCTTTCGCGAAAAAAGAAAGTGTCGATCTTGTCGTGGTTGGCCCCGAAGCTCCACTCACCATGGGGTTAGTGGATGTGTTGCAACGTGAGAAGATTCGAGCCTTCGGACCCAATCAAGCAGCAGCTCAATTGGAAGGGAGCAAAGTTTTTTGCAAGCAACTGCTTCGCCAGGCCGATATCCCAACCGCCGACTATCAGACTTTTCGCGATGCCGATAGCGCCATGCGCTACATCAAGTCACGCTTTCCTGGCGATAATGACAAAGCCCCGGTTGTCGTCAAAGCCGACGGGCTGGCTAGTGGCAAAGGGGTCATCGTCTGCAAGACTCGCGATGATGTTCTCGAAGCCATCGATCGAATCGGCCGCAAAAACGAGTTCGGAAAAGCCGGCTCACAAATGATCATCGAGGATCGCTTGGAAGGGCCCGAAGTCAGCGTCCTCGCCATCACCGACGGCAAGACGATCGTTACCCTGCCTCCAGCTCAGGATCACAAAGCTGCGTACGATGGCGACAAGGGGCCGAACACGGGTGGCATGGGAGCTTACTGTCCAACTCCGATCATCGATCAAGAAATGATCGAAACGATCGAAGAACAAATTCTTGTTCAAACCGTGCATGCCATGAAGCGCGGCCGCAAACCATTTCGCGGAGTCCTCTACGCTGGTTTGATGATGACAAACACGGGTCCGAAGGTTCTTGAATTCAATGTGCGTTTTGGAGATCCGGAATGCCAACCACTTCTCATGCGACTTCAAAGCGACTTGTTGGACATCCTGGAAGCAACGGTCGATGGGCGATTGGATGAAGTCGAACCGCCCGTCTGGGATCCACGACCAGCGACTTGCGTGGTCATGGCCAGCCGAGGTTATCCCGGCGACTATGAACGTGGTCTCGAAATCACGGGGCTTGATGAGGCTGCCAAAATTGAAAACGTCAAAGTCTTTCACGCAGGCACGAGACTTCTTGGTAAGAGTGTCTTAACCGACGGTGGACGCGTACTCGGCGTGACGGCCTTGGGGGATTCCGTAGCGTTGGCGAAACTTCAAGCCTATACCGCCGTCCAAAAAATCCGCTGGCCGGGTGGCTGGTGCCGCAAGGATATCAGCGATAAAGCCATCAACTGGGTCGTCGAGTCGGTGTAAATTGGATTGTCCGACTCTTCGGAAATCGCCCCATTTAGAAATGTTCCATCAAAGAATTAGAGTTGAGGCAAACTCGTACGAAGGACTTCCAGTCCGTCGGTAGCAGCCTGAACCAACGGACGGGAAGTCCGTCGTACCCTAGATCTAGGTTGGAACAATGCACTAGAAATATTCAAAGCGTAAGGTTCTATTGAGCCTGAGGCGCTCGTTATGAATTTGCGCATTTTCAGCAGGGCCGAAGGCCCGATACAACCTATGCCGGTGGCGAAGCCATCGGTATACGAAATCTCCTGAGTCTTAAGCCCCGCAGGGCAACGCCGTAGCGGATTTTTTAGCTGGCAAGTTGTAGCTCATTGTATAGCTTCCGTTGAGCGGCAGTTGCCCGCTTTAGGATGGGTGAATTTGTTGTCGGGATATCTTTTGTCGGAGGACGGAAACGGGCCATCTTG
>JANOAI010000254.1:0-5367 GCA_031411055.1 Pirellulaceae bacterium | reverse complement strand
CCCAAATTCTTCCGGAAGGCTTAATCGCATTGATAACACGAAGCGCAAGCGAGTGGCTTTCTTGAGGTTTCAATACCCAAACCACTCGCTTGCGCTTCGTGTTAGACGATTTCGGACAGTCGAAGTAGACAACTGTCGCTGTTCGATTTCTCCGCATTGACCGAACACTATTCCCTACTTTGATTTTGAAGTCCAAACCTGTTTTCCCAGATTTGACGTCACAATTTCAACTTGGCCAGCCCGGTTGGTTGGAAGGACGGCCAAGATTCCGGTCTCGGGGAAGCGTTGGCAATATTCAATGGCACGATCGAGTCCCATAACAAAGAGTCCGGTGGCAAGTGCGTCCGCGTGGGCGGCTGACGGATGGAGGACGGTAATGCTGAGCATTCCGCTCGCCGGCCAGCCGGTTTTCGGATGAATAATATGACCGTATCGGATCCCGTTAAAGTAGAAAAACTGATTTGCCGGCCCACTGGTCCCAAGGGCTGTGTCAAAAAGAGTCAATTCACCGAGATGTATACGAGGCTGTTCAGGGTGATTGATCGCAATCTTCCAGCCAGACTGCGAGTCGAGATCATGTCGATCGCCTGACGCGATGAGGCTACTTTTCCCCCCGTGAATCAGAAAATCGGCAATCTCGCGTCGGCGAAAAAATTCGGCGGCGCGGTCCAAAGCATACCCCTTACCTATTCCCCCTGAATTGACTTTGAGCCCAGCCTTAGAGTATCGCACGCTCGGTGGATTTTCGGTGAGTTCGAGATACTGGGTACCCACGCAGTCGAGGGCCGCAGCAATCTGATCGGAGGTGGGCATCGCCCCCTGACGACGAGCAAAACCCCAGGCTTCGCTGAGACTGGCTGCCGTAATGTCAAAGCAGCCGCCGGTCCGAGCGTGGATATCGACTGCGATTTTCAACAGTTCAGCCAAGTCACCGGAAACCGGTCGCACTTGATCGAAAGCGGATCGGTTGAGCTGGCTAAGCTCGCTTTCCGGCAGATAGACACTCAGCATTTGCTCGAGCCGCTCGATCTTCTCAAGCGCTTCCAAAGCCGCGTCGCCCGCTTCCGGAGGTCTTCCGGCGTTCAGCAAGACCGCAAACTCGCAAGCCATCAGAAATCGGCTAAGCTCAAGTTGATGGCAAGGGGAGCGATCCTTCATACTCAATCGATCAATCGAAGATATAATCAAGGGTGCCCATTTTCTTCTTCCGCTCAAAATAGGATAACCGATGCTCCGATTGCGACCAGGACTCCCTCGACTGTTTGTCGTCGCGACGGTGGTGGTTTGCCTCTTTGGCTTTGAGCTTTACGCCCAACAGGTCCGGCGAAAACCTGTCCGCGCTAAGCCACCCACATTCAAGGAAGGTGAGTTCGACGGGATTTTTTTTGACGACGTGAAGAAACAATTAGTGGGGCCTGTTCCGAAGCGCGGTGACCTCTCAAATCCAGGTAATCAGGGGCTTGGCTCTTCGGCAACCGCCGATGCAGGGCCAAGTAGTGCGTCTGGCAAGACAAATATATGGAAAGAACGAATCAGCGGACCGTCGATTGAAGACCTTGTGAAGGAAGGCAAGCTACGGCTGGATGGCTTTATAACGACTCCCGCCAAATTTAACGCCGGAAGTTTCAAAGATGCTCGCCGTGAATTTACCTTGCTTGCGATTTTATTTGCAGCCATCGAACAATATCCTGAAGATATCCGATGGAAAAGCTCGTCGGCGCTAGCCAGAGCTCGTTTCGGACGCATGGCCGCTAACGCCAAAGTCCCTGGCGGTCCAGCTTTCAACGAAGCCAAACTCCGCATGGAAGACCTTGCCTCACTTCTTAAGGGAACGGCCCTAAGCGATAATGCGCCGACACCAGAATTAAATTGGTCAGAAATTGCCGACAGGACGCCGAGCATGCAAATTCTCGAATGGGCGCTCCGAGAACACGTTTTGCCAAGTACCGCTTCAGAAGCCGCCTTCAAATCCAAGGCTGACGAAGTGTTGGCTTATGCTGAGTTAATTGGACTTATTGGTGAAACACTTCATCAGCCCGGGATGACCGATGCCGATGATGCAGAGTACAAGACTTGGTCGAAGAAGATGATCGCTGAGACATCGCGCGTTGTCGATTCGGTCAAGCTAAACAACCCTACCATGGCTCGTGAAGCAACTGGTCAACTCAACCAAGCTTGCGACGGCTGTCACAACACTTTTCGCTAGTCAGAGAAATTCGAATGGGAATTCGATTTAAATGCCATCTTTGCGAATCGTCGCTCAACGTCAAATCCGAGTTAGCGTTGAAGCGTGGCGTTTGTCCAAAATGCCAGGGAAAGTTCCGTATCCCGGCCAATTCGCAAGGCTATTCGCTCGCCCTTTCGGATCAAAACGGCACGTTAAGTCAGCCCGCGCCATCGGAAGTCGCCCCCTTTCACGCTGATAAATTAGAATCAACAAAAGCTAAAATTCGATCCGTTGAAGGAGCGAATTCGAATCAGAGAGCCACGGTCACCAAGAAAATGGATCGTAGCCATCATCCTTCGGTGGCGGCTCCGACCTCGCATTCTATTCCAGCCGAAGTAAGCCGTTCGTCGCTCACTCCTGCTTCCAAGAAGGGGCGTCTGGACAGTACTTCGAAGACGGCAAAGTCAACGAAGAAAATGAAGCCTGAAGGAGGCTTAAAGGGACCTGTCAGTTCGGTTTCCAAGCCCAGTGTAAACACGATCGCCGAGCCTGATGTCGTCCCATTGCTTGAGTCCGCGACCGAACCCATCGCCGAAGAAACGTTTTATTTTGTTCGACCACCAAGCGGTGGCGAGTACGGTCCAGCATCGAAAACGACCCTCGAAGAGTGGATCGCTCAGCGACGTGTGACGGCCGATTCGTTTGTTTGTAAACTCGGCGAGTCGGAATGGCTTAAAGCCGAAGATGTTTTCGCCGTACACTTCCTGTTCAGAAAATAGTAGAACTGTCGTCACTAGTTGTTCGAATCTCGCACGGTTTGCTAACCAATTCGAAATGGTCTCATGGATGTAACTGAAACACTCGCGAAAGAATCGACAAGCGATGCGGCTGATGAGTCCGTTCTCAATCGCCTTGCGAAGCTGCTTGGACATCCAATCCGCGAAACGTTGAAGGATTGTCCGCCGGCAGCCGAATTCATCCGGCGAATTCCGATTGGTTATGCGCGACAGCATCGGATTTTGGGAGTCGTGGGTCCGGAAGGAGTTAGCTTGGCGTTGTGCAACGAAGCCGGACTTGCTCAAGTCGACATTCTATCTCGAACCCTGAAACTACCCCTGGTACCGTTTCTGGCAACCGAAGTGGCGGTAACAACAGCTATTAATGCTGCCTATTCGGATCGGTCGAGCCAGGCAGATGAAGTTCTTCGACTTATCGACAATGGCGGAACCGGCAACGAGACGATCACCAAAGTGTCACGCGAGGATTTGCTTGAGACCGATGGTCGTGCTCCGATCATTCAGCTTGTAAACCAACTCCTTTTTGATGCCGTGAAAGGGGGGGCGTCCGATATTCATATTCAACCCTATGAAGATCGGCTTATGGTTCGACAACGAATCGATGGTGTTTTGCTGGATAGCTTTGAAGTCCCAAAACGATTCCAAGAAGAAGTCCTGACGCGAATTAAAGTCCTGGGTGGAATGAACATTGCCGAGAAGCGCTTGCCACAAGATGGACGCGCCACCGTTCAGCTTGGTGACCGCGTTGTTGATCTCCGCATTGCATCGTTGCCAACGAGTCACAACGAACGGATCGTCATTCGGTTCCTTGATAAGAGTGCAAGGCTTTACACCCTGGATGAATTAGGGATGCCACCTCATACACTGGCGATCTGGCAACGGATTATTCGTCACGATCACGGTATGATTCTGGTGACCGGTCCAACAGGCAGTGGAAAAAGCACAACCCTGTATGGAGCACTCCAGGAAATCAATTCGAAGGAAGCGAATATTCTTACGCTGGAGGATCCAATCGAATATCAGCTCGACGGGATCAGTCAGACTCAAATCAACGAAAAGAAGGGAATGACCTTCGCGTCGGGAATGCGGAGCGTCCTTCGCCAAGACCCTGACATTATCATGGTCGGCGAAATTCGAGATCGCGAGACAGCCATGATGGCAATTCAAGCTTCACTCACCGGTCACCTCGTTTTTTCGACGCTTCACACGAATGATGCAGCCAGCGCTGTTACCCGTTTACTGGACCTCGGAGTCGAACCGTATCTCGTTTCGAGCTCGTTGATCGCCGCTTTAGCCCAGCGTTTAGTCAGACGACTCTGCCCGGCCTGTAAGAAACCCGTCCGTGGCCTTGAAGCCGCATTGGATTCAACCGGCGACGATGATGATGCCGGTTCGGTTCAGAATGTTTATGAACCAGTTGGATGCAATCAATGCCGTGAGACTGGTTTTCGAGGACGTCTTGGTATTTTTGAATTACTGGTTGTCGATGATTCGTGCCGCGAACTGATTCAACAACGTCGCAGTGCGGCCGAAATTCGAGAAGCCGCGATTTGTTCAGGGTTATCGCTTCTTCGGAATGATGGGGCCAAGAAAATCTTAGCCGGTTTGACGACTCGAGAAGAAGTCCTTCGCGTGACGAGCTTAGGATAGTATATGCCTGTCTATACTTACCAAGGTGAAACAAGTGCTGGCGCGTCCGCGCGAGGAACACTTACCGCCGATTCGCCTCGACAAGCACGTGATCAACTCCGCGAGCGTGGCATCATCGTTCGAAAGCTCGTTGACGCATCGACGGAAAGCATAACACGGCGTGGCTTTAGCTTTTTTGGCTCGCGTGGACTTCAGACGCAATGGACGGGCGCTTGCCAAGAGTTAGCCATGTTACTGCATGCGGGTATCCCGCTTCTCGACGCCTTAGATACGATCGCGAAACAACAATCGGGCGGCTTTCGCGTAGTGTTGATGGCTGTTCGTGATCGCGTCGCGGCGGGAACGAGCTTGGCGGAATCCCTTGCTGAACGCCCTGATGTCTTTGATGCCGCATCTATTCATCTCGTCGAGGTCGGCGAGAACGCTGGGAACCTCGAACACGTCTTGGAGCATCTTTCCAGTTTTAAACTTCGAATGGCGGAATCGAAGGATGAAGTCCTCACGACTTTGGTTTATCCCTGCTTCTTGCTCGTCTTCGGAACGGGTGCTTCTTTGTTTCTCATGACAGGTGTCATGCCGCCGCTATTGGAAAATTTAAAGGAAGCTCTGCCGGTTCTCCCTTGGCCTACCAAAGTCGTCAAAGGGATCAGTGATTTCTTACTCAGTTATGGTTGGCTGCTGCTCATTGGCCTGGGCGTGATCATTACATTATTCGTCAGCTTTATCCGCACGAAAAGTGGCCAATACGCATGG
>JANOAI010000253.1:0-2731 GCA_031411055.1 Pirellulaceae bacterium | reverse complement strand
GTCTCTCCGAGACGCGAGTCATCTGCGTCTCGGAGAGACGCAGGTTCGTGAAAGCTCGTTTAGAAACAAAGCCTAGTTGTAGCCTGCGGGCCTGATTCACCGAGCGGCACAAGGCCGTTGGGGTCTTCGGAATTTCGATGTCGTTGTTAGCTGCCCCCTCTGCTTCCGATGGGACGAGCCCATCGGGGGCAATTCCGACTGAATCGTCCGGGGGCAATTCCGATTGAATCGTCGTCGAATTGTGGAACAAATTTTCTTCGAAAAACAGTTTCGAAAAACTCTAAACTGCTATTTGTCGCACGGCCCAGGCGGAGGCTCTAAACGGGAAGCTTTCCCTGGGCGATTTCTTCTTCCCATTGCTCCATGAGCGGCCAATCGATGGCACAGGTCCCGAAGTCGGAAAGGTGAAGATAACCCTTCAAACGATCGATAGACTTGTTGAGCATGGCAGGATCGCGTCGAAAGTAGGGGCCGTGGCTTGGAAGGAGCCACTCGAGATCGCTGTTTCGAATGCGTTCGAGCGATCGAATAAAATCCTCGATGTTGCTTCCGTGATGAGCATCGATGGCTCCGACACCTCCATCGCGATAGATGTTATCACCGCTGAAAAGGAGATTTCCGAGCCGAAAAGCGAGTTGACTATCGGCGTGGCCCGGCGTTGACCAAACCTCCAACTTCAGATTTCCCACGGAAATCACGTCCCCATCGTTAACAAGATGTTCGCAATCGACCGGGGGCATTTCTTCAGAGATTCCCTGAGCCTCGATTTCGGCAAATGTTTGCAATCGATCGCCCTTGGCCAGTAGATTGGCCGCCCGTGGATGAGCCGTGACCGTCGTCTTAAGCATTTGCTTGGCCATCGACAGCCCCTGCCCATGATCTACGTCAGCATGGGTGGCGATAATCGACTTGCATCGCGAAAGAGGAAAATCCAGTTCGCGAATCAAATCAATCAGTTCGGGGACTTGGTCTTGGTAGCCCACATCGATCAATACCCATTCATCTTCGTCATAAATAAGATAAACATTACAGCCGATTAAATGACCAGCCTGGATATTAAGTTCGATAACGTTGGGAAATATTGGTTTACGGATGAGCATCGTGAGTTACAACGAACGGTAGGCCCACTTCGGGCGAGATCCATGAAATCTTGAGCAAGGTCGAATTGTAGCCCAAGCGAAGGTGTTCTAAAAAGGTACCCGTTGATTTTGGGTTTTCGTCACTCAGACATAAAAAATAAAGTAGATGTATGGCGTATCTAGATGCCCTTAGCGGAACAGCCTCGGGGAAGCGTTACGAACTCGACCGTTTGGAAACGATCATGGGACGCCACCCAGATTGCCATGTTGTACTCGACAGTGGGGCGGTTTCGCGACAGCACGCAAAAATAATTCGCGAAGGCAAACTGTTTCTTCTGGAAGATTTGAAGAGCCGGAACGGTACTTTCATCAACGGTCGCTTAATTGGCGAGCCAACGTCCCTCCAAGATGGCGACGTTATTCGCATTTGCGACCTGGAGCTTGCCTACCATGCAGATCTAGAACCAACCAACTTTACGGAGTTGCTGCCGGATGGATCGAGCATGGGCGTTCTCCTTTACGATGAAGCCGAGGGTGCGCCCCCTTCCTCGTTCATGACCAAAATGGAGGTCCGGTCGAGCCTCCATGGTATGCAGGTTGGCGCGAGTACCGAAGTCAAGTTAACCGCGATGGTTGAGATCATGCAGGCGCTCGGACGAGCTGTGTCGCTCGACAGCGTTCTCCCTAAAGTTCTTGATAGCCTGTTTCGTATCTTCATCCAAGCGGATCGCGGCTTCATCATTTTGAAGGATTCGGCGGGCAATCTTCAACCAAAATGGATTAAGACGCGCCGTCCGGATCAAGAAGAAACGGCCCGACTCTCCAAGACGATTCTCAGAACCGTGATGGAAAACAAAGAAGCGATCATCACGCTAGACGCTGGGAACGACGAACGTTTTCAAATGAGTCAGAGCCTGACAGATATTCGCATTCGATCGATGATCGTCGCTCCGCTTTTGAATACCGAAGGCGAAGCGCTCGGCGCGATTCAAATCGATACCTTGCAAAAAGGAAAGTTCGAAGCCAAGGATCTCGAAGTCTTAATCGCCGTTGCCAACCAAGCTGGCATCGCGATCGAAAATGCCCAACTTCATGAACAAATGATTGCGCAAAGACTTGTTGAACAAGATTTGGAACTCGCGAGCCAAGTCCAAAAAGCGTTTTTGCCGGATGCGCCTCCAGCCACCAGTGAATATACCTTTTTTCAATACTACAACCCGGCCAATCAAATTGGCGGAGACTACTTCGACTATATTTCTCTTGAAAATGATCGAATCGCGATCGTCGTGGCTGATGTTGTTGGTCACGGTGTTGCCGCGGCCATGTTGATGGCCAAACTTTCCGCGGAAACGCGCTACGCTTTTGCCTCGGAAGACGATCCTTCTCGGGCAATGAAACTACTCAACGATCGGATGAATTCACTCAAATTAGAGCGATTCGTCACCATGCTTGTTTTGATCCTTGAAAAGAAAACTGGAAAAGCGACGATCGTCAACGCAGGCCATATGCCACCCATACTTCGACGAGCCAATGGAGAGACGCTTGAACCAGGTGCCGATGCCAGTGGTCCGCCGCTAGCCGTTTTCGAAGACTTGGATTTTGAAACCTATTCGTTCGAATTGAGTTCGGGCGATACGCTTGCACTTTACACC
>JANOAI010000252.1:0-3331 GCA_031411055.1 Pirellulaceae bacterium | reverse complement strand
CATAACCCGAACATTCAGTTCGCTGTGCCCCATTTTTCTCTGCCGACTCGATTAGGTTCAATGATGCAATTTTTCCGAAACTGGATGTTTCTGTTTGGATTACTGTTAGCGTCGAGCATCGGGCTGCTCGGTTGCAAAAAGTCCGATTCAACCGCAACCGGAGTCGGCAAGAATTCTGATCCAAACTCCAATTTGTCAGCCACCAAGGATTCCACCGGTGCTGTCAAAGGCCAAGGTTCGACTTCAAAAGCACAAACCGAAGATGTCAAACTAGCGACGGAACGGTTGACCGCATTGGGAAGCCAAGTGAAGTTTGCCTTGCAGGGTGACAGGCTTACCGAAATCATCATTCAGGATGGTTCCAGTTTGTCGGCGGACGATCTTTCGCTATTTGGAAAACTGAAAGACCTTACCAAGCTTCAAGTCTACAACTGCAGAATTCTCAATGACGACATGGTTTCACAGCTCGGTGGGCTCACCGAACTAAAGATACTCGCTTTAACAAATACCGTTATCAGCGATGCTTCGGTAGAAACAATCGTGAAAGCTTTTCCCGATTTGACGGACCTCGATTTGTCTTCCAATACGAATATGTCCGGCGATGCCATGAAGGTGATTGCTGAATTGAAGAGCCTACAACGACTGAGCCTTGTCCAAAATCGTTTCAACGAACTGAATACTCGGCGGCTTTCGAAATTGCAGGATCTTCGTTTGCTGGATCTACGTGGCAACATGGAAGCCGGGGATATGACACTTGATGTCGTCGCCAAGCTTCCGAAATTGACCGCATTTAAACATCGAAGTACAGCCGTTTCCGATTATGGGATGGAACACCTCTCGCAAAACGAAGTCCTTGACAGCTTGCTCATCCAGGACTTCGCGATTACCAGTCAATCAGGAGCTCATATCGCAAAACTTCAGAAGTTATCTCAGCTTGAAATATTCCGCTGCCAGGGGTTTGGAACCGAGGGTGTTTTGGCCTTGAAGGGTTTGAACCTTCAGAGACTGACACTTCGAGACTTGCCAAACGTAGATGATCAAGCGATGGAAGTTTTCACCGATCTGCCAAAGCTTCGCCGACTTTATCTTCATGAGCTTGATGGTCTTGGCGACAACGGTTTGAAAAACTTGGCATCGCTCCAGTCCCTGGAGCTTCTCGATATTTGGAGCGTCCCGCAAATGACAGATGCTACCGTCGATGTGATCGCTGCATTGCCGAATCTGAAAGAACTTTCCATTCGGACGACGGGAGTCACCGACGCGAGCATTGATAAGTTGTTATCAATGAAAAATCTTCAGTCATTGACTCTTAAAGAGAATGGTTCAGTAACCGCTGAGGGGCTGAAGAAGTTGTCGACCGGAAAATCGATGAAGATTGACATCGGTTCCTCCGAAAACCCAGAGCAATAAGATCTCCGGCGACGTCGAGGCAAAACCGGTCGCATTGGAAGTAGCTGCTTGCGACTCACAAGCTCCTTAGCGTCAAAGGTGATTTACCAACGACCACGGCTTCGGCCTTTCCCGAACCCCGTTCCCGTTCTCCCATCGGGCGTGAGATGCTACCTAATCGGGCAGCTTCTTAATCTGGATTTTTCTAAAGTATGTTGTGCTGTTGGGGTCGTGGGCTTGGAGTGCGATTGCTCCGTGCGATAGAAGTCGTTCTTCACGCCCCTTTTTACGAATTGGCTTATCTTCTTCCGTGTACTCGACAACGGTCTTCCCGTTGATCTTTATGGATATCTTTTTCCTGTTCACGAGAATGTCGTACTCGAACCATTCGTTATCAGGCACCGGAGACTCAGCTAGATCAACGACATCGACTAAGCTCCCTGTTTTGCGAGGGTCTTTCTCAAACGAGGTGTTGATTTGAGCTTCATAGCCTTTGGCAACTCTGCCAGTACCGCGATTCTCTGTATGGAAAAAAATTCCGGAATTCGATGATGGAAGCGTTCTTAGCTCAACTTTCAACTCAAAGTTCTTCAGATCCGCAAACCCCTCTTTGACACAGAAGAGATGCGCCATCCCTCCGTTCAATTTCAACTCGCCGTTTTCGACGGTAAAGCATTCTGGCTTCTCATTCGCCTGCCAACCCTCGGTTGTCTTACCATCAAAAAGTGAGACCCATTCCTCTGCCTTCACCGACATGGAAGAAAGCAAAAGGGTGAAAGCAACGAATGGTATAAATGCAAATTGGTTCATGCGGCAAATCCAAAACGGCTGAAGTGATCGTCGTGAAAGATGAAAGGATACCACTAGAAGTTTAGAGTATCCGTCTCTCAACCGATATTCGCAATCAGACAAAATTTGAAGTAGAATACGGTCCCCCTCGGCTTTCCTCCCTCCACTCGAATTTGGAACCCGCATCATGCATTTCCTTCGACATATTGTCGTCATAGCTCTCGTCGCGTTGCCAGACTTGCTTCTTGCAGATTCGCTGGCTGGCAAACGGCCGAATATCCTATTCTTGTTTACCGACGATCAAGGATATGGTGATATCTCGGCTCACGGGAATCCTGTTCTCAAGACGCCAAATCTTGACAAGTTGCGCAGCGAAAGTGTGCGGTTCACCGATTTTCATGTCAGCCCAACCTGCTCGCCGACTCGTAGTGCGCTCATGACCGGGCGGCATGAGTTCAAGAACGGAATCACACACACGATTCTCGAGCGAGAAAGGATGACTCTCAATGCAACGACCCTACCACAAATCTTGCAGTCGGCTGGATATACCACTGGAATCTTTGGAAAGTGGCATCTCGGAGATGAAGCCGAATATCAACCAAACCGTCGCGGCTTTAACGAAGTCTTCATTCACGGCGGCGGCGGCATTGGTCAAATCTACCCGGGGTCGTGCGGTGATGCACCTGGTAATAAGTATTTCGATCCAGCCATCCTCCATAATGGTACGTTTGAGAAAACCAAAGGTTATTGCACCGACATCTTCTATGAACAAGCAACACAATGGATCGATGCGCAGCGAAAGGCAGATAAACCTTTCTTTGCGTACGTTCCAACCAATGCACCTCATGGCCCCTACATTGCACGCCCCGAAGACAAGGCTCTGTATGAAGGGAAGGGACTCGAGCCGGATACCGAGAGCTTCTTCGGCATGATCCACAATATCGATCAAAACATCGGGAAGATTTTAAGTAAGCTCGATGAATGGGGAATCGCTAAGAATACCCTTGTCGTCTTCATGAATGACAATGGAGGAACCGCTGGAGTGAAAGTGTATAACGCGAATATGCATGGAGCCAAAGGAACAGCCTGGATCGGTGGAACACGCGCTTCATCCTTTTGGCGTCTTCCTGGCACCATCCAGCCAGCGGATTGC
>JANOAI010000251.1:0-18212 GCA_031411055.1 Pirellulaceae bacterium | reverse complement strand
CAAAGCACCGTAAGGGCGAGTTCCTCGCAAAAGGTTCCTGACACCTTTTTATCGCCTTCCGAGTTAGTTCACTTCATCTTTGAGATCGTTGGCGTTGGTCGACGTCGAAACGGGCTTCGGCTCGACGGTTCGGACCGCTTTCAGGATTCCGCTAAGCGCTTCGGCGCTATCGGGGTCGTTGAACTCGGCTATGATTTTCTTTCGGTTCCCTTCCGGTAGAGCTTTAATAATTGTCACGACGTCCGCGGTTGCCCCAGTTTGCCACATAGATAAAAGCTGCACTTTGGCTTGATCGGGTGCCATGACTTCAATCAATCTCTGAACTTCGGTTAAAGATTCCGCCTGCATTCCGGAACTGAACGACTTGACTAGCTCATCATGTTCTTTGATACGTTGAGCTAGCTTTTGATTTTCAAGCTCTTGACGCTTTTGTTCCATTTCAAGCTGCTGACCATAGCGTTCAAGGGCCTTTTCTCGCGTGTCGAGCTCGAGGCTGGCTTGCACCTTGGCATTGAGAATTTCATCACGCGTCGGGATGGGGATTTCCTGACCAGCAGCAATGGCGTTCTTTAATCGTTCGCCAGGGATGTCGATTCCATTCATCAAGGCAATGATTTGCGTAATCGATTTCCCAGTAAGATTCCCGCGAAGAAACGAGAGCCCGACCACGACGCACTGTGCTATCAGGGTTGCCGTACAAAAAAACAGGAACAGATTAAAGAGCTTTTTCATTCTTACCCATCAAATCCTTCAAGAGACTTGCTCGATGAGACGGCGGATTGCTGGACGATTGCGCGCGTATTGGCCCATTCATCCAACCGACCTTGCGCGAGTTGCGCATCGCGAAAAGTTTCCTCATTGATTCGTTTTTCCTTTAGCTTTTCGAGACTCTTGAGGGCTTGTTGAGCCTTGAGCAATGCAAAGTCCCGACGTGTCTTTTCTTGGAGTAGCTTGCCACGTTGTTGATTAAGATATTGGACATTTCCGAGCAGCATTAGCTGGTGTCGTTGAATTTCCATCAGCTGACCGACCGCAATCGTTCCATACGATGCTATTTTTCGCGCCGTATCAAGAGCCGAAATTTCTTGTTGTAAATCGATAAGTTGATCATCGAGAATTCGAACAGCCCGCACGACTTCGTCGACAGCCATTGCGGCCGTATCACGTTGCCGTTGGCGAAGTTGTAAAATCGACTCGAACCGGAATGGCTTGGTCATGCGGCGGCGCTCAGTTTGCTAGGTTCTATGAGTGCTCGCATTTGCTGCTGCATCGATTTCCAGTCAACACGTTCGTATTGTCCTTGAGAAAGAAAGTTCTCAATACCTGGACGCAATTCGATCGCTCGGTCGATATTCGGATTCGATCCCTTCGTGTAGGCACCGATGTTGATTAGGTCTTCATTCTCTTGATAGGTTGCAATGAGGGCTCGAAGTTGCGTTGCCATTCTTCGACTAGGTTCATCGATCAGGTGATTCTGCAATCGGCTAAGGCTAGGTAGGATGTCGATAGATGGATAACGGCCGCGGGCGCCAATCGAACGCGAAAGATGCAAGTGACCATCAAGTAGACCACGCAGGGCATCGCTGATTGGTTCGTTTGCATCGTCGCCTTCAACGAGCACCGTGTAGATCGCTGTGATACTACCGCGATAGCCATTGCCAGTTCGTTCGACTAGTTGCGGCAACATGGCGAAAACGCTGGGTGGATAGCCGCGTGTGGTTGGGACCTCACCCGCCGCTAATCCGACTTCGCGCTGGGCCATCGCAAAGCGAGTCACGGAATCCATTAAGAGGAGGACGTTTTTGCCGTTGTCGCGATAAGCCTCGGCAATGGCGGTGGCTGTCTTAGCGGCCATGATTCGGCGCGGGGCCGGTGTATCGCTGGTTGCGACGACAACGACGCATTTCTTTCGCCCTTCATCCGTCAAATCGCGTTCTAAGAACTCGCGAACTTCTCGACCTCGTTCTCCGATCAAGCCGATAACAACCACATCGGTTTGTGTTCCACGGGCTAGCATGCCAAGGAGCGTACTCTTGCCGACACCTGAACCCGCGAAAATTCCGATGCGCTGACCGTAGCCTAGCGTGAGGAAAGCATCGATGGCTCGCACACCGGTCGGAAGGACCTTGTCGATCGGCGGGCGATCCAAGGCTGGGACGGGGACAGCGTCGCAAGGTACGCGGACCGAAGGGGCGATGGGTCCCAGATCATCCAAGGGCGTACCCGTCGCGTCGAGTACGCGGCCGATGAGATCCTCTCCCGCCGGGACGGTTCGAATGGTACGAAACAATCGAACGGTATCACCTTGGCTCACACCTTCCATTGGTCCCAGCGGCGCTAACAACGTCGCGGAGCCATCAAAGCCAATGACTTCGGCATCCAAGATATCTGTTTGTCGACGAATAACTTGCACTAACGAGCCGACCGGCGTTGGTAATCCACCGGCAACAATCGTAGTCCCGCGAATAGCCCGGACCCGACCTTCAATCGACATGGGAAGTGTCCGGTCGAGAATGGTCCCAAATTGGCTAGCGCGAGGAATAAGTGGCAACGGTTTCATTGCAATTCCTCACGCAATCGTTCAAGTTGCGTCGCGACCTGTTGATCGATCGTCGATTCCGAGCTTCGAAGAATCACTCCGTGTTTTTCGACGGCAGGATCGCTGGTCAGTTGAATTGTCATGCGATGCTTTTGCTGTTCAATAAAATCGGTTAGCGACGCTCCAAGGCGTTCGATATCCAAAGGGTTCATCCGTAGTTCGAGTCGGTGGTCGGTTTGAACAAGTCGAATGGATTCGTTCAGCCAGTCGAGCAGAATCGATGGATCGATTTCGATTTGGCGATGAACGAGGCGTTCGGCAATGGACACGGCCAAGGGTACCGTTTCGTGTTGCCATTGTCGCAACCATTGGTTCGTGGCCTGTTCAAGTTCGTCGGCCAGTGTTTGGAGTGTGCGACTGGCTTGCGCAACGCGTTCGGTTGCGAGTTTATTTGCCAGCTTGTCGGCTTGTTGAGCGACATCGCTTTCCCCTAGCTCGCGGCCCTGTTGCTCGGCGGCGGCTCGTAGCTTTTCAGAATCTATTTGGGCTTGTTTAAGAAGCCCATCCGCTTGTTCGCGAATAGACGCAAGATAGGCTCTGGCTTTGTCTGCAACGTCTTCCCAATTGAAGACCTCGATCGACGCGGTATTTACACCGATCTGGAGATGCTTCGATTTGAGGACGACTGCCATGGCGATTTTTACTAACTTGAGCTTGAGACCGAAGTCGATTGTTTCTTTGTCGTACCCATCGTCGAGAAAAACATGGGGTTCTGTTGTTTATGCCGCCACAAAGGCTACGCTGGCATAACCGGCAATGTGACCTTGTTGAAGAAGCAGGTTTGCCATGCCGACAATTTTTTGCTGGGCGGCAATTTTCTGATTGCTAGCGGTACGTCGTAACGATCGCAAGCGTTTCCTGAGTCGCTTGACCTCATCGGGTGCAATGAGCGATTCGATCCGATTTCGAATTGCTTCGCTGCCGCCGCTGACGGCGAGCAATATCGTGTCTGGGTCAAGGCTGCGTAAAACGATCGCGAGTTCTTCAGAACTAAAATGAGCCAGATTTTCGAATGCCATATCGCTAGCTTCGGATGCATTCGACGAAGGGACGATATTCTTGTTTTCGGCCTTTGCGAACGGGACGATGAAGTCGGCAATGTCTTCGCTGTTATCGTATCGTGCATGGCTCGCATCGGAATCGTTCATGGATGACAAGGCAAGTGCGCTTGGTGTTAAGGGAGGTGCTGTCTCGTTTCCCTTCGCGGATGTGGCAACTTCCGCGCTGTGGCTGTTCGAAATATTAGCCGGAACTGAGGAGTGGTTGACTTCCATTCCCAGTGAATGAGCCAGCATGGGTTGTGATTGACCGAGCGCTTCTTGAATTCGACTTCGATGTTCGTTCGAGAGGTTGCTTAGGATCGATTGCAGCTTTGTCATTCCGGCGTTGGTTGGGCTGGATTGACGTTGGAAATCGATCAGACGCGTGTGAAGTACGTCATAGATTTCTTGAAGCAGATAAGGGTCGGTCGAAGCGAGCTGAGGCAACGATGCAAGTACGGACGAAGCGGTTTGCGAAGGCAATGCTTCTAGGATGGATGTGGCAAGTTCGGTTGGACATTGCAAAATGAGGGCTGCGATCACATTCGGACGTTCGTTCATGAGCATCCTGGCGAGATCGCCACCATTCCACTGCTGCCAAGCCGATGCCCAGACCGGTGGCAAAAAGGGGTTTTGTGATTCACCGCTGACGGGTTGAAATTCTTGAAACGAAGAGGCATCTGAGTTCTTCGACGGGGAAGACGCATTCAGGGCAATGGCGTCTTCCGAAATTTCGAAGCGATCGATCATCGAATCCGCATTCGATAGAAGGGCCTCGGCCGGAGAAGTGGGTTGGAAGTTTTGCGGTTCCGGCTTGCGCGTTGTTGGCGCTGGGGGCTTCGATTGCGTCAGGAGCATGAATGAATGCATGGCTGCCTGGCGTTCGGCGGCTGTCACAGAACCGAGATTTGCCATTCGCTGCCGGACCAGCCGGCCTTGCGAAGCTGGCAGCTGACCGAGAATTCGTCGAGCGGTAGGAGCGTCGACCGAAGTTAACACAATCGCTACTTGCCGAATACGATCAATGGCTTCGGATTGGCTCATCTAGGGACTCACTGGATTCGACGAATAAAGATCTCTTCATCGTCCTTTCTACAGTTTTTACCCGTTTCGACTCAAGATCGAGTTATGCCGCATCGCCACCGATCCAAGTTCGAAGCAGCGTAGCCGCCATATCTGGATTCTCTTTGATAACACTGGATAACTCGGAGCGAATCTCAGCACCCTCTTTCGCAAATCGAGCCCTTGTCCCTCGTTTCGCTTCTTCGCCCTCTTCCAGCGGTTCCTCACCTTGGAGCTCTCGTTGCTCGGCGTCCAGTGATGCCAGTTCGTTGTCAATTCCTTCATCCAGCTTAAGATCAAATCCTTGCTCGAAATCGGCATCATTTTGTGGATTGCGCGTGGAAGCGACAAACGAACGAAGGGCCAATAGCGTTATCCCAGCGATGAAGAACATTCCAAGCGATTGCCAGTTGTTTGCAAACCACGCCATTCCGGTTGATGCAACCGAGGCTGGCGGAATGGGTTGTTGCGGCATGTCGATGTAGTTATCCACAGTCACTCGATCGCGACTTTCTACACCGCGAGGAGATTCGGGAAGCAAGCTGGCCAGTGTCGCCTTGATTTTCTTGTGAATATCTTCTTGAAACTTGCTGAATTCTGGGGCCTTCAACGGTGGAGCCTCAGAAGCTGCTTTGCCGGGATTCCTTTCTTGCCATTCTCGCTGCCAGGCTTGGTTGTAGTAAGAAATCGGAATAACAACGGCAAAAGTGGCTGATTTCTCCATGAGGCCAGTCTTTTCAGACATGATCGTCTCTTGTCCGACGATCATCCTTTCATTGTCCTGCGATTCCTTGGTTTTGCTACCGAGCTCGCTACTATTCGAAACGCTCTGACCGCGATTCGCACTGGCCAGAGCGTTGGGGTCAGTACCAGGCCGACCACCAGTAGCCGGACGTGATGACTCGGAATCCTTCTTGATCGAACTCGTTTGAATAACAACCGGCTTTTCTTTATAGCTCAGGACTTCTGTTTCTGAACGAAGCGTTGGATCCAGTTCGACGGTCGCTTGAACTTGAACGGCACCATAGTCGACCAGCAAGTTTAACGCCTTTTCTCGCAACCGCTGCTCGACAGCGATCTTCTGTTGGTAATATTTTTGTTGTTCGGAGGAGAGCGGGTCACTATCCCCTTGCAGACTCCGCCCGTTGTTCATGTCCATGACCGAAATGTGTTCGTATTTCAAGCCAGCAAAGGCGGCGGCAACATGCTTGGCGATGTTTCGCTTTTGATCTTCTTCAAGAGGTCGGCCATTGCGAGGTAAGATAGAAATACTGGCGGTACTTTTACTTTGCGAACCGAAGCCTTCCCGTCGCTCATCGTAAGTCACGAAGGCTTTGTCGACGAACGGTAACCGTTCGAGCGCGTTGGCAATGTCTTGTTGTCGCGCTTCCTGAATCCGCGTTTTTGTCATAAGCAACGATTCGAGAACATTACCACCCGAGATGGCTTTGTCTGTCGCGCTCCCCATTTCCGCTGGGATCGCATTACCAACCGCTAACGCTTTGATGTAGACGTCGCGTAGCGATTTGGGGACCTTGATGCGCATCCCTTCGCGGACATATTCTCGCAAGCCAGCATTGCTCATCGCCGTTTCTGCCGCCTGAAGCTCGCTCTCTTTGAAGGCTCGCCCTCCAAAAAGGACTTCCATGTCGTTTTGCCCAACACCTTGGACCAAGAATGCGCTGCTGACAAGAATAGCAGCCAGCATCAAGCCAGCCATGACTCGTGACCCGGGGGTCATCGACATGACAAGGCTTCGTCCTTGATCGAGCAGTTGGTTAAAGTAGTTCATGAAAAGGAGAGCTAAATTCTAATGCCGTTTATTTCTTGGTAGGCGTCCATAAGCTTATTACGAATTTGGACCAATAAACGGAAGGCCATATCTGCTTTTTGAAGGCTTGTCATGACCTCAGCCGATTGCACATCTTCACCCGTTAACATCTTTTCGACCCCAATTTCCGATTGGTTTTGCATCTCGTTGACGCGACCAATCCCGTCTTTCATCAAGTTGAAAAAATCAGAAGCGGCACCGGTCTGGCCAGACGACGAACTCCCAGATGTTTGCTCACGAGCCCGTTGAGCATGTCGAGCGAATAGGGAGTCTGGTCGAATTTGCATTGAAATCTGTGTCGGCCGTGTTGAGGATGTCGTGCAATTTTGAAAGAGTTTGAATACCAAGGTCTATTGAGCCTGAGGCCCTAGCCGATTCTAAGGACACCAAAAAACCGGCTAGCGCCTCAGGCTCAAATCGTTCTCAATTGCGAACGATCCTCTCAGGCCAAAATGCTAAGGTTTTGTCGGGCGATGTTCTTGCTAACTTCGATGACGCCGATATTGGCTTCGTAGGCGCGCGAAGCTTCCAGCGCATCGACGAATTGTTCGTTCATGTTGATATTGGGATACGCGACGTAACCCTTCCACTTGCCTTCGGTCGCGGCCAGTGGGTGGTCAGGCTGATGACGATACAGCGGTTCCTTGGTGTTGGTCTCAATCGATGAGACTTTGACCGCAGCCATCCCTTGGCCGGATTTCTCTTCATCCGTTTGAAAGACCACAAAACGTGGTTGATACGGTTTGTTCTCTCCGTTTTCATCGACCATCGTCGACATGTTTGCGATGTTGCCCGAGATTGTATTCAACCGAGTGCGCTGCGCAACCAAGGCGCTGGTACTGACGTCTAGAGCTGAAAGCATTGCGATTCCTCCAAGAAATCATACTTAAACATTCACCGATCCCGCAATCGACATCTTGAGCAGTTGAAACTGTTGTCGCATGACAGTCACGGCAGTCGTGTGCAAGGATTGGTTTTTGGCAATTTCGGTAACTTGAGTTTCCAAGCCGACATCACTTCCGTCGTGATAGAGAATCTGCTTCATGCTTTCACGGACGTTTTTCATCGCTTGTGCTTTCGATAGACCATCCGGGCTCGAGGTTTTCGAACTGGATCCGTTGGCTTCCGCTGACCGCATTGAGTCGATCGCTTCTTTGAGCGACGACTGGAAATCGTCGACCGAAAGATCGCGGGTTTGGTACCCTGGGGTACCGGCATTGGCGATGTTTCCAGCTAACAATCCATGCCGCCGCTCGGCGAACATAATCGTCTGCTCGACGGCTGGAAGCGTTGTGTTTTGAAGGAAGTTAGGCCACATGGTTTTCTCGAGTTTCGCTTTTATCCGTCGAGCGAAAAGCTAGTTTGTTCATCTTCAGCCAAGCTCATAACTCCTTGATAGGCGTCGTGAATGGCATCGGCGGTCGTGAATTGCTGGAGCTGCTGAGCGACGAGGTCGCGACGTTGGGTAAGTTCGCTGATCGAGGTGTCTTCCATCGTCAGTAGCTCAGCTAATAGGAGTTCACAGCGATGGAAATTTTCGCGGCAGCGAACTCGCAGTTCTTCAGAACGCCAGATGCGTTCTTCGGGTTGTTGACTTTGAAAGAGAACGATCTCTTGTTGAAGCGTTCGCAAATCTTCGAGCGTTTCATTTTTTCGCGACAATAATGTCAGAAGTTCTTCGACCCGTTGTTCCGATACAAAGGACTGCTGGGCAAGAGTCAGCTCGCGTAAATGCACAAGCATTTGTAGCTTGCGATCTGCAAGATGGGCTAAGCGGTCTGTGTCGAGGTTCTCCATAACAGAGCGGTCATAGCAAACCGCAGCTTTGGAACCAAGAGCGAATTCTGCACAGAATTAGCTGGACAGCGCCAGGTTGTGCTGGAGTCCAGGCTTTAGCCGCTTTTCGCGCATCCAAGGTGCTCGGCGCCTAAAGGCTGTACTCCAACAGGGTTGCGATCGATTATCAAGTCCAACCTGACGCTGTCCAGTTAGGTTGCGGCGTTATTTTGCCAACGCCTTCAACTCGGCTTGGACTTCGGGTGTATCGAATCCAAGCTCAATGAGTTTCTTGAGGACTGTCGTTGCGCCTGCTTTATCGTCGATGGCGGCTTTGGATTGCGCGAGGCAAAATAGGATACTCGGATCGTTGGGATAGAGTTGATCCGACTTTTCGAAGGCCTCGACCGCAAACGCAAACTCTTTCAGTTCAAGATGGGAAATCCCCAACCAATAAAGAACCCCCGCACTCTCAGGCTTTCGAAGATGTGCCATTAAAAGATAAGTTTTTGCCTCGGACCAATTGCCTTCTTGTGCTAGCAATTCACCGTAAGGATGGTAAGCCCGTTCGAAGTCGGGATCGAGTTTCATCAAGATCGCATACTGGTTCATCGCTTCTGCGACTTGGCCGAGATTTTTGAGGCTGTCGGCAAGTACGAAACGACTTTCGGAATCTTCAATCAGGTACTCTATTGCGTCGCGGGCGTGCGGTGCCGATTCTTCAAAGCGGCCAGCCCAGTGCATGGTCTTAGCGAGATTGCGAAAAGCCACACCCTGGGTCCCCCCCGTAAGTTCAGATTCGACCGAAATCCGGACGGCTTCAAATTTTTCTGCATGCGAGATATCCGAAACGGGGGCACCGGCCACAATCGCTTCGCCCTGCAGCGTTTCAATGATCCATAAGGCGAGCCTTCGATGAACGTCGACGGTCGGATGAACATGATCGAGAAAGTACTCGTTGCCTAAGCAGGCGTGTCCGCGTTCCGATCGACAGAGATCGTGGAGTCGCTTATCAAAATCAACGACAGGCACCTGTTTCATCACAGAAACATCACGAATCGTATTCACAATATCGGATATAGCTCGTAAAACGCACACGTCGCAGTCGAGGGCTTGCTGGAAGTAGCCGTCAGCCTGATCGAATTGCCCGGCCGCGAAGAGTAACTTACCGAGGCGAAAATTTGCTTCCGCATACTCGGGGTCGAAGTTTACGCAGGCTTCGTAGGCTGCTTGCTGCTTGGCGGGGTCTCCTTCCAGCGAAGTTTTCCTCGCCGTTTCGACCAATGATTGAAAACGCGAGGAGTCCTCGGCATTCAGTTTCGGCTTCGGCTCACTTTTGAATGGAGAACAGTCTTTTTCGTTCGAGGCTGGAGCAACGAATACGATCTTGGCCCCTGATTGTCGAGCTATCGAAATCATCCGTTCGAGATTCGATCGGTAGTGACGGATCACGTTAGCTCGCCATTCGGGATCGCGATGATAGTCGAATGGCCCAATCGTATGGTTCAGCATTTCATCGACTTCCGTCGGAAGGATGACTTTAGTTGGAGCTTTCGGGCTTTTATTCAAGTCTGAATCGCTGACTCCGTGCTTGGTTTTCACCGAATGATTCGCCGATGGTATGCGATCGATGAGCGATTTCACGAACCACCAAGTTCGGGTTTTGGAAAGCAATCCCGATAGTGAATAAACAACGGAAGGCTGTTCAAACATCGCGTTGTACGTTCGACGTTCCAGGAACTCGTTGTGAGCTGAGAAGACGATAAACAAATCGGGTTCGTACTGCGACAGTTCTTGCATGACGTTCGCAACCCGATAGCTTGCGTAGCTGATGCCGCCGGCGTTGATGACTTCCCATTTTCTGCTATCATCGATCGTCGGAAGAAACTCACGCATCCAGCGCGAGTATGAGGTTACATCCCAGAACGGATGACCATAGGTCGTCGAACCGCCAAGGCAAAAAATGCGGTAGGTATTGTCTGCTTTCTTCGGTTTGAATTCGATCCGATTGAACCAAGTCAACTTGTTTTCTGACGTGACTAAAACCGATTCCCCTTGTTGGTTTTTCTGCTGAGTCAAAAGGGGCGCATAACTTGAAAATCCCACCCAAGGGTCATCGTGCTTATTCCGAAGTTCGACACCGAGTAGCGTCAGCAGCATCTCAAACGCGCTGAAAAACGCGATCGTCACGATCACGCCAAACAGGCATTTCTTCCAAATCGGAAGGCGTTTCATGTCAGGCTTTCAAGAAATGCAAGGAGGCCCGCAAGTTCTTCCGCTGTCATCTGATAAAATCCACCATCTACTTCGCCAATTGAGTCCTTGAATTTGAACCTAATTCATCATCATAGTCTAACGTATCATGCCGAACACTAAGCTTGCCGTCTCGTTTCTTGCGCACCTATTGCTGCTGGTCGTACCTTTTCAAGCGTACGGACAACGCGAGTCCGATGCTTTTGCAAAGCAAATTGCTCAGTGGACCGAGGCGACTGCGGCTAAACTCGTAGAGCAATATCAGTATCTCCACTCGCATCCGGAAGTATCGTTCCAAGAACAGCAGACGGCTGCGTACTTAGCGAAACTTTGGCGCGAGGCTGGCTTTGAGGTGACGGAGAAAGTTGGCGGTCATGGTATTGTTGGCTTGTTACGAAACGGCGACGGACCGACGGTGATGCTTCGAACGGATCTCGATGCTTTACCGGTCACGGAAAAAACGAATCTGCCGTATGCTTCAACGGTTCAAACCCAAACAGAAGACGGGTCCAAATCGGGCGTTATGCACGCTTGTGGTCATGATTTGCACATGACGGTCATCACCGGGGCTGCAAGCTACTTGGGACAAAATCGCGAGCAGTGGCAAGGGACTCTCATTGTAATTGGACAGCCGGCTGAAGAGCGTGGTAGTGGCGCTCTGGCGATGTTGAAAGATGGTTTGTTCACGCGCTTTCCGAAGCCGGACTACGCGTTGGCTTTGCATGTAGAATCAGAAACGCCTGCCGGATCGATTGCGATGCGTGGTGGATTTTTACTAGCGAATGTCGATAGTGTCGACATCGAAGTTTTGGGGCGTGGTGGGCACGGAGCGTCGCCCGATAAGACGATTGACCCGATTGTTCAGGCGGCGGAGCTGGTTCTTAGTCTGCAAACCATTGTAAGCCGGGAAATCAAACCGACGGAACCAGCTGTGATCACGGTGGGATCCATTCATGGTGGCACAAAGCACAATATTATCGGCGATCGATGTCATCTTGAAGTGACGGTTCGGAGTTATTCAGCAGAAGTGCGTAAGCAACTTTTGGATGCGATTCAGCGACGGGCCAAAGGTGTTGCCATGACGTACGGGGCGCCAGAACCTGTGATCAAAATCTCGGAAGGGACGCCTGCTCTCGAAAACAACCTTGAGCTCTCCGAACGACTTCAAACGGTTTTGAAGACCGCGTTGGGTGCGACGCGGGTGCTCGACGCCGAACAAGTCATGGGAGGGGAAGACTTTAGCCAATACGGGTTAGCAGGCGTTCCGATTGTGATGTACCGCCTAGGTGTCGTTTCGCCTCGGAGGCTTCAGCAGTATCGCCAAGGCAAAGAAACTCCGCCTAGTTTGCACTCGCCATTTTTCTATCCCGATTTGGAGGGATCGCTTGAAACAGGAATCGCAAGTATGGTCGTCGCTGCCGAGGATCTGCTAGGAAAAAAATAGGTGGTCAAGGCGAGCGTTTTAGGTAGGCCTCCGTAATCGTAGAGCCGTAATGGTAATATAGTCCGGTTTTAAAGCGTCTATTCAGACTGGCCGGGACGATGGTTATTCAAAAGTAGCTAGCGCTTGAGCATCAAAAAAGGGACGCTTGCAGCCAAAGACGCAGATACTCGCACTTTTGGGAGACGCAAAAGAGCTCAAACCTTCGAATTTAGGCTTCAAGGCGCCAACTTCTAGCCGCGTTGACCCGGAGTTCCTTCAGAAGATACCATTAGCATTGTTTGTAGGGGTGAACCTTCGGATTTTCAATTGGATGCGAAATCGAACAACTCTCGGTAACGGATTCTATCTTTCGCTAGCCTTACTCTTTTGGAGTCTGGCTTTTGCGATTCAGCCTGAGCCCTCGTGCGCCCAGACCAAGAAACCGTCTCTGAAGTCGGCGTTCGGCGATAAGGCATTTGGCTCGTTGGGTGGGTTCGGTAGCTTTGGAGATAGTTCAAGCCAACCATACACCTTGGCCGCCTCGTATTCGGCTGAAAAAGATGGACTTCGTGGCCGGGTCCAAGTTACGGTGTCGCTCACAGAGGACTTCACGATTTATTCGGTGACGCAACCCAAGGGGGGGCCACTTCGAACAACCATCGAAATCAAAACCGCTGGCGTAGAGCTTGACGGGCCGTTCACACCGGATAAGCCGCCGAAGTCGAGTTCGAACGAACTTGGTTTCGAAGGGATTCAAGTCGAGAAGCACTTTGAGCAAGTCGTGTGGACCGCTCCGATAAAATTTGCAAAACCAATCGGAGATAAGCCAGAAGATATTGAGCTCACGGTGGATGGTCAAGTTTGTAAATCGGCATGCATCCCGGTCGATCGCGAAAAAGTCACGGCGAGATTTGAAGGCTACCTTTCCAAACCGACGAATCAAAAGAGCGATAAACCTTATCGCGATACGGACGCTCGTACGAGCTGGGCTATTTCACTATCCAACTCAATGGTTCGACCTGGTGAGTCGGTGGAGCTGATTCTCAAATCATCGACGGAGGCTGGATATCATATTTATGCCGTTCGTCCGGACGATCAAGATACCAACTCAAGTACGATTGTTGTCCTGACGCAAAAATCCTCATTGCAATTCGGTCGCCCAGAACCCAATGCGCCGCCGACGAACAAGGAAATGATTCCTGGTGTTTTGGCGGTAAACTATCACGAGCCCGAAACAACTTGGAAGATTCCAGTGCACGTACCCGCCTCGGCACCGGAGGGAGTCTATCCGATCGAAGGTTTGGTTGGTTATCAAGCATGCACCGAGGATAATTGCGAAGAGCCGCTTGGGATCAAGTTCGCGGGGGAGCTGCGAGTGTCCAGCGCGGCTTCGACGTCGGTCGGAGAGAACGCAGCGGTTTTCACAATCGAGAAAGCTGCTTACGCCGACGTGGTGAAATCGCCAGCTCGTTTGACTTGGATCGACAAATCCAAAGCAACGGTACCAGCGGCGCGCAACGCGTTGCTCATCGCAGGGCCGATGAGTTCCGCCGATCTTTTTGCAAAATTCTGCGCCGCAGTTCTTGGTGGCTTTATTCTGAATTTTATGCCATGTGTTCTGCCGGTTATCGGTCTCAAAGTGATGAGCTTTGTTAAGGAGAGCGATCGGTCGGGATCGAGCATCATTGGATTGAATCTTTGGTACATCGCCGGCATCATGACTGTTTTCTTGGTTCTGGCCGCCTTCACCATTGGCTTTCGAGAAATCCAAGGTGAAGCATTTGGATGGGGCGAACAGTTTGGAAGCACACCGCTTCGAATTGGTTTGACCGTTCTCATGTTTGCCATGGCCTTGAGCTTTCTAGGTGTTTGGGAGATTCCCATTCCTGGCTTTGCAACCAGCCAAACTTCGAATGAGATGATGCAGCGTGAAGGACCTTTTGGAGCTTATTCCAAAGGATTGCTGACAACCGTCTTGGCAACGCCTTGCTCTGGACCAGGTTTGGCGGCTGCCTTTGCGGTCGCGATTTCCCAGCCCGCTTGGGTGATTGTTTTGATGTATGTCGGTGTCGGGTTAGGGATGAGTTTGCCGTTCATCGTAATTTGCTTGTCGCCGCAACTCGTAAAGTATGTTCCTAAGCCTGGGCCGTGGATGCAGTCGCTCAAAGAGTTTCTTGCCTTCCCGATGCTCTTTGCGATCGTCTGGTTGTTTCTGACCACTTTTAATGGCGAAACCTTGATCGCCGTGATTCTCACACTGATTGCCGTTTGGTTTGCTTGTTGGTGGATTGGTCGCGTCCCTGTTTGGTCGGGCTTTGGTAAGAAAGCGTTGCATTGGACGGGAGCCATTGCGACGGCGGTTTGCATTAGCTGGTTCGCTTTTCGTATCCATGGCGAACATGAGAAATTGATCAAGTGGATCCCGTACTCAGCGTCGCAGTTGGCTGAGTTGGATTCGCAAAATAAGACCGTCATGATTGATTTTACGGCGCAATGGTGCGCTAACTGCAAAGTGAATCTACTCACGGCCATAGAGACGGATGAAGTCGCTGATCTTGTGATTGAGCTAGGGATTGTGCCGATGTTAGCGGACTTCACTGATCGACCTCCGGATATCAAGCAGAAGCTCCATGAGCTCGAAAGCAATTCGATACCAATCCTCGCTATCTTTCCAGCTGGTCGGCACCATGCACCGATTGTACTTCGGGATCTTGTTACCAAGTCGGCTGTTCTAGCTGCCCTTCGCAAAGCCACTGAGACATCGAATTTATCGGCGAACGGTGATCGCGAACATGGCTTACCTGTTCGAGTATCTACGCAGGCCCCACCTTAAACCATGGTCCATTCGTCAATTTGCCTTTTTGCGTTGAGCCTGTTTTTGATCGCTGGCTGTGATGAAGCTACGCGCACGGTGGCTGAGGAGAAGTCTACTACTGTTGCGAGCGACACCAAACCCGCGCCGGCCACGAAAGTAGAAGCGGCGGCAGATACTGAGAAGGAATCCAAACCCAAGGACGATACGAAAGAAAAAGAACCGTCGAGAAAGTTTTCAGATCTTGAAGTCATTGCGGCCCAACGAGCGTCGCGTCTCCCTCCAGCCAATCGAGAGCCCGTAAAACCGCTGACTCCTGAAGAGGAACGGTTAAGAGAGGCGGCTCGAAAGCGGGGTGACTTTACGTTCGACGATCTCAAGTTTGAAATCGAAAAGGATCAAGAATTCAAAGAGTCCATGCTTACTGACGCCGTTCGGGCTTTAAACGATAAGAAGCTTCGAATCAAAGGATTCATCCTTCCGGCGTCTGTTTTTCAGCTCAAAGGGATAAAACAGTTCGTTTTGGTTCGTGACAACAACGAATGTTGCTTCGGACCCGGTGCCGCCCTCTACGATTGTATTATGATTGAAATGGCAGAAGGCAAAACAACGAACTTTTCTAACTTGCCGGTCTCTGTAAGTGGGACCATGAAGATCGATACCGAGACCTATCAGTATCCAGACGGTGGTCACTATGCGATTTTTAAGATGATCGCGACTGACGTAAAGTAGCATTCGAACCATTAACTTAGAAAACGTGTGAATGGGATTGGCTTTTAGTACTATCCAAGCAGCCGTCGACGCGATTCGACTCGGAAAAGTGGTAATCGTTGTCGACGACGAAGATCGCGAGAACGAAGGGGACTTTATCTGCGCGGCGGAAATGGCTACGGCCGAGACAATCAACTTCATGTTGAAGGGACATGGTCAGCTTTGTGCGCCTGTCCTACCCAACGTCTGTGAACGGCTCGATCTCAAACCGATCGTTCAAAATAACACCGCTCCACTGCAAACCGCCTTCATGACGCCTGTCGACTATCGAGGAAGTAAGACTGGAATCACAGCGGCCGAACGGGCGGAGACGATTCGCCGCTTGGCATCGCCGACGTCTGAAGTGAACGATTTCGTTCGACCCGGGCATGTCTATCCGCTCGTAGCCATGGAAGGTGGCGTGTTGCGCCGCGCGGGCCATACGGAAGCGGCGGTGGATCTCGCGCGTATGGCGGGCCTGGCACCGGCGGGCGTTCTTTGCGAGATCTTGAATGCTTCGGGTGATCGAGCCAGTCGCCAAGAACTTCAGGAGCTAGCTCGGCTGAACTCGCTCGAGATCATATCCGTCGAGCAATTGATTGCGCATCGACGCATCAATGAAAAATTGGTTACACGATCGGCTCATGCAAAGCTACCAACCAAGTTTGGCGACTTTGACATCTTTGTTTATAACGTCCAATTCGAACAGCAAGAGCCGATTGCAATCGTCATGGGCGATGTGACCGCATCTGGCGACCCTATTCCGCTTGTGCGGATGCACAGTAGTTGCTTCACGGGGGATCTCATTCAGTCGTTGCGATGCGACTGTGGCGATCAACTGGCGATGGCGCTACAAGCGATTGCTCATGAAGGGCGTGGCGTCCTGGTCTATCTTCCACAAGAAGGACGGGGGATCGGTTTGGCTCAGAAGATACGAGCTTATGCTTTGCAAGAACAAGGAATGGATACTGTCGAAGCCAACCATGCGTTGGGTTTCAAAGCCGACATGCGAGACTATGGAATCGGTATCCAAATATTGAAGGATCTGGGTCTCAAGGAGATTCGCCTCCTCACCAATAATCCGAAAAAACTAGCCGCCTTCAATCTTCGAGGCTTCGATTTGACAGTCGTCGATCAAGTCCCCATTATATCACCGAGCAACGAGCATAACGTTCAATACCTCGCCACTAAACGGGATAAACTCGGACATACGCTCCCCGAATAGTGCCCCAAAGCCGCTTGAAAGTCCGAGTGTTTTTTGGCGTTGAAGGCGACAGGTCGATATCGAATTGCGTACGTCGCGAGGCTATAATAGTGCCGGTTGAATTTTGATTCTTTAGATAAAATGAGCTAAAGGTTGTCTGATGAAGTTTCTAAAGTCGTTGGCGTTTTTTGCGATTGGTGTTTGCAGCGTTTTGCCGACGGTATCCGCACAACTAGAAAAACAAACGACGAGTTGGGCGGATAGCTCGGGACAGTTTCGCATCGAAGCGACCTTTGTTCGCCTCAACGGAAGTGACGTTGTTTTACGAAAATCGGACGGTAATGAGATCACAGTACCACTTAATCGCTTGAGTTCGGAAAGTCAGAAGTTGGCGCTGGCAGCATCTCAAGCTAAGCCAGCCAAGGCAGTTGCTCCAACCATGGCCGCTGAACCAGGCGATGCCATTGCAATTCCCGCAAGTCTGAACGCGCAGCAGTTCTGCGATTTCGTCTTCAGTCAAGTGAAACAAGATAAGGGGATCGTGATTTGGGATGCGATGCCGCCAAGTTATCGGAAAGACATTCAAGAAATCGTCGGGTTAGCTCTTCAAAAAGTGGACCCATCCATGATTCAGCCAATCATGGAAGTCCGAGACAACGTAATTAGGGTTCTTCGCACGAAAAAGGAATTCATCTTGAACAATGCGATGGTCAAGATGGCGATACCTGATCAAGCTACGGTAGCCAAGGTCTATGATCCAGCCGTCGATTTGGTTGAAGCCTATCTTTCCAAAGAGCTGGTCGAAGTCTCGAAAGCAAAATCGAACGAACTTCGAACGCTCTTGGATAGCTACATGTCCAACGTCAGTCAGAAGGCCAAGGCAGTTGAAGCAGCCATTCCTCCGGGCAGTCAGACGGCCAATGCCTACCAAGCCGCCAATTGGAAGAATTTCACGTACAAAGTCGAATCGACATCGAGTAATTCAGCCTTGCTGACGATTGAGATCCCAGGCCAAAAAGTGCAGAAGATCGAGCTGACCCAAGTTGAAGATCGTTGGGTTCCTGCGGAACTCGCCAAGGATTGGGACAAAAAGATGGCCGAGGCGAAAGGCGAACTCGAGAAGCTGACACCCGAGAAGATTGCCCAGGCCAAACAAGCGATGCAAATGCCTTTGATGATGGTTAACGGCGCCCTGGGTGGATTTTTGGCTGCCAACGACCAAGCTTCTTTCGATCAAGCGATCGGGGGAATCATGGGAATGCTTCCCTTGGGTGGTGGAATGCCCATGCCAGGTGGAGCTCAAGGACAATAGCCCGCCTTCTTGTTCAAAGAGCTTGAGCTTGAGGCGCTAGCCGATCTCTTATAGAAATCGGCTAGCGCCTCAAGCTCAAGCTCTTTGAACAAGAAGGCGGGCTATTGTCCTTGAGCTCCACCTGGCATGGGCATTCCACCACCCAAGGGA
>JANOAI010000250.1:0-3693 GCA_031411055.1 Pirellulaceae bacterium | reverse complement strand
TTTGCACAATTGACTCCTGACCCCATAACCGATCCCTAATTCTAAAACTTGACGCTCCACGAGGCTGAGTGGGTAGGGTTTCGTGCGCGTCGGATTCAATAGGATCGGTCCGAAAGTCCCCTTTTTGAGGGTGAGATCGAGACTTCGATAGGGGTGACTAACTTTCTAATTCGAAATGAGCTACATTGCTGGGGCTATGGCTGCTAAACAAGATGTCAAATTTTTAGTTTTTGATTGCGAGAGCGTTGCCGATGGGAACGCGATTGCGGCAACGAAATATTCTGGCGAGGGGCTTTCGTCCGCCGAGGCTGTTGCTCGTTTCCGCCAAGAATTGATGATCGATAGTGGGAAGGACTTTATTCCCTACACTTATCATCTGCCCGTTGCAGTCGTGATTGCGAAAGTACGAGCCGATTTCAGTTTGATCGAGATTGTCTCGCTGGATTCGCCCGAGTATCGACCAGCGGTCATCACGCAACACTTTTGGACTGGCTGGGAAATGTATGGTAAGCCAACATTTGTCACATTTAACGGTCGATCGTTTGATATCCCGCTTATGGAGCTCGCCGCATATCGATTTGGGATTGGTATCCCTAGTTGGTTCAATATGCAAGCTTCGGCGTATCAGCAACATCGCAACCGTTACAACATGGGATCGCATCTCGATCTGCATGAACTGCTCACAAACTTCGGCAGCACATGGTTTCGCGGCGGTTTGAATCTTGCGGCACATCTGATAAACAAGCCTGGCAAGATGGACGTTAGGGGAGATATGGTTCAGGCGTTGTATGCCGCTGGAAAAGTGTCGGAGATCAACGAATACTGTCGCTGCGACGTCTTGGACACTTATTTTGTGTTCTTGAGATCGTGCACCCTGATGGGTACGATCAGCCGCGACCGAGAGAAAGAATTGGTCGCCCAAGCCAAGAAGATGCTTGAGGACAACGCGGAAAAGCACCCCGCTTATCAACAATATCTGGACAAGTGGCAAGATTAGCGCTACTGGGAAGACGATCGAAAATCGCTAAAATACTGGAGCGCGATTTCTTGTCGCGATTTGTGAATATCATTTAAGCCATTAGTCTTTGGCAGTAGAATCGGAAACCGCGAGATGAGCGATACAAAAATTCGGGGCGTGGTTCATTTGGTTGAACCGACGAAAACGTTTGGTCAAAAGGGCTTTCGTAAACGACTGGTTGTCCTCGAACAAGACAACGGTCGCTTTACCAACTTCATTCCGCTCGATTTCATCGGCGATGCTTGCGATCAAGTAGATGACTTAAAAGCCGGCGACGAGATCGAGGCCACGTATCGACTGAGCGGCCGCAAGTGGCAGCGTGATCCCCAAAGCGAAGTAAAGTTCTTTCTGAGCGCCGAAGCGTTGAATTTTCGAAAGACTTCCGACGCCTCGCCGAAAGCTCCCGATGACATCAACGCATCGCTCGACGAAGCCTACGACGACGGCGGCGACGTGCCGTTCTAACATCGCGGTTCGCCTCGATGAAGAGCTATTGGGCCTGAGGCGCTAGCCGATTTAATCGGTTGCAAAATCGGCTAGCGCCTCAGGCTCAAAGAAATCTTAGTCCAGCGAAGCTTCCGCGTAAGCTTCTTCAGTCTCCCAAATACGGACGCGAGTTGCGCGGCCGCCGGTCCCTTGAAGGATATTCGGACAAACTTCCTCGAGTAAAAACTTGGCCATGTTTTCGGCCGTGGGATTGTAGGGCATCTCAAAGAAACGCGACGGGTTCACGACCTGCAGAGCTGCACGAGCGTTGTCATCTTCTTTCGAAATCAAAAAACTATGGTCCCAGTTGGCATCCAGCCAGCCTTTAAATCGGATCTTCAGTTCAGCAAAATCAACGACGCGGCCGACACTGTCTTGCTCTTCACCGACGACATAAAAATCGGCAACATAATTGTGACCGTGGAAATGTTCACATTTTCCACCGTGCTTATACAGGCGATGGCCAGCGCAAAATTTGATGCGCCGCATTACGGCAAGACTCATGAGTGATTTTCTGGGTTAAGTTTCGGATTGTTGCGATGACGATCGGCGTCCCGCTTGGTTTTCTTTTCGAGGTTTCGAGCGATGGCCTCCGTGAGGTCGACGCCCGTTTGATTAGCCAGGCAGATCAGGACAAACAACACGTCGGCCATCTCGTCGGGTAGATTATAGGCCGTCTCGCCGTTTTTCCAGCTCTGCTCACCATAAGTCCTGGACAGGATTCGAGATAATTCGCCAACTTCTTCCATGAGCTGGGCTAAATTAGTCAGTTCATTAAAGTAGCGGACACCTATAGAATTGCACCAATCGTCGACGCTTTGCTGAAGTTGAGCAATCGTCGGGCTGTCGTTGGAATAGTTTGAAATTTTCGAGTGAATCATGAAACGATCTGCGTATTTGGCATTATTGTATTTGGCATTATTGATGATTGTTGCGTCCGCATCGTCGCTGCATGCGGAATCATGGGTTATCGAGACGGTTGCAGGAACGGGAGTCGCCGGCTTTAGTGGTGACGGTGGACCCGCCATTCAAGCCAAAATCAACAATCCGTTCGGTGTTGTCCGAGGGCCCGATGGAGCCCTTTGGTTCTGCGAATATACCGGAAAACGGATTCGACGCATAACTCCTGATGGCAAGATTGAAACGATCGCGGGTTCGGGGAACGTCGGTTATACCGGCGACGGTGGACCGGCCCTCGAGGCGACGTTTAATCTTCCTCACGAAATTCGATTCGATTCGGCAGGCGATCTTTATATCGTCGATATGAAGAATCATGCTGTTCGCAAGATTGACATGAAGACCAAAATCATTTCCACGTTTGCTGGAACCGGGAAGCAAGGATATGACGGTGACGGCGGACCTGCCAACCAAGCTCAACTCAATCAGCCGCACAGCATCCAGTTTGGACCCGATGGCAATCTCTACCTGTGCGACATTGGCAATCATGTCGTCCGACTCATCAATATGAAATCGAACACGATCAGCACGTTCTGTGGTACTGGCAAGCCGGGAGATACGCCGAATAGGTCACCGATCGAAGGAACGCCACTGAAGGGACCACGATCGATTGATTTCGACCAAAATGGCTTCCTCTACTTGGCGACGCGTGAAGGGAACCAAGTCTTTCGATTTGATCTGAATGAAAAAAAGATTTACCACATTGCGGGGACCGGCAAGAAGGGTTTTGCGGTTGGCAGCCGTCATGCCATGGAAACGACCCTGAATGGACCGAAGGGTATTGCAGCCGACAAAGAGGGTCATATCTGGCTAGCTGATACGGAGAGCCATACCGTTCGCCGAATCAACGCACAAAACTGGAATCTCGATCTGATGGTTGGTGACGGAGAAAAAGGGGATGGCCCTGATGGTGATCCCCTCAAATGTCGACTCGCTCGGCTTCACGGTATTTACGCAGATGCAGACGGATCGATTTACATCGGCGACAGCGAGAACCATCGGATTCGCGTCCTGAAGAAAAAGTAGCTCGAACTTTTTGTCCGCCGGAAAATTGCAGCCAAGGCCGTAGTTCGACTGTCCCCAATCCTTACGTAGTCGAGGCTGAATAATTGAGTTGGAGTTTTGTTTGTTGGGGTTTTCGTTTGAAAGAAGGGCGCTAGAATTGCAAGGTAACTTGGTGATTGAACTCAAAACCTTGCAATTTGGAGAATGGCATGAAGCCTTCTTTACGG
>JANOAI010000249.1:0-12810 GCA_031411055.1 Pirellulaceae bacterium | reverse complement strand
TCATCGCCGACGCCGAGAATCACATCGTCGTTCGATACGATCCAGTTTCAGGCCAGCTCGAACGGCTTGCCGGAACCGGAAAGGCAGGCTCGCAAGGACTCGAAGGCCCTCCGACTCATTGCCAACTCAATCGCCCGCATGGCGTGAGTTTTCATCCGACGACTCAAGAGCTTTACATTACCGATAGCTACAACAATCGCGTGTTGAAAATTGCCAAGTAGAGGAAGCTTATGGTCTCTATAGCCATTTTCCCTGAACAAACAATGGAATCACCGAATCGTAGCTGTTAAACTGTGTTTGAGTACTTCTTGAGTTTCGGTACTGCCGCAAAAGAACAGGTCAACCATGTCGACAGCAAGAAGGTATCAACCGCACTATACGGTCGATGATTTACAACTTTGGGAAGGCGACTGGGAGTTGTGGTTTGGGACTGCTGTATCGATGAGTCCTTCTCCCTTTGGACCACACGAAAGGATTATCACGAAGCTGATCGGTCAGATCGAACGCTCTTTCGAGAATCACCAGTGCTCAAAATGTTCTGCCTACGCTGGTTTGGATTGGATCGTTCAGCAGGATACGGTGGTTCGACCAGATGTCATGATTGTTTGCGGCGAGCAGCCTGTGAGGCATTTAGAACGTCCTCCTGCTTTGACGATCGAGGTCCTAAGCCCTTCGACGGCAAAAAAAGATCTTGAAGCCAAACGCGAATTGTATGAGTCTCAAAAGGTGGAACACTATTTTATAATCAATCCAGATGATCAGTCCGTTCGGTGGCTGACATTGGGAAATGACGAAAAGTTCACCGACGCTACCTCGCAAATTGCGTCCGGACGGTCTTGTCAAACGACATTGACAAGTGGTTGCGTCATCGACTTTGATTTCGAGAAGGTTTTCGCGACTCACGCCCTTGGAGGACTTTAACGCGTGCATCCCATGTTTGCCTTCGCTAGTGAACGCGGTGGCCGGGTTTTGCGCCTTCGTCTGGTGCAAGCAAGAAGACGTTGGCGCCACCTTCACCGGCAGCGGTTACCATCCCTTCACTCAATCCAAATTTCATTTGTCGAGCGGCAAGATTGGCAACCATCACCACTAAGCGACCAACAAGCTTTTCAGGTTCGTAGGCGGCTTTGATCCCGGCAAAAACCGTTCGTTTTTCTTCACCGCCAAGGCTCAGCGTAAGCTTCAGTAGTTTCTTGGCGTCAGGAACGTGCTCCGCGGCGATCACGCGTGCAACCCGCAGATCAATTTTCATGAAGTCTTCGATCGAGCACGTCTCGGCCAACGGCTCGGCCTTCAATGCTTCATCGGTATCGGTCCAAGTTGTTACAGTCGCCTCAACGGCACTCGCAGGCGTTTCTTCTTTTCCAGCTTCAATCATTGCGTTGACATCCTCTATCTTGATTCGTTGCATCAGGTGTTCGAATTTCGACACTCGCGTACCGACGAGCGGCGTTTGGCTTTGGTCCCAGCTTGTGATCGGCTCGTTGAGCAATTTGCCGCATTGATCCGCCAATCGTGGCAAGACCGGAGCAAGATACACAACCAACTGACGGAAAAGATTCAGGACAACCGTGCAGACTTCTTGCAGTTTGATCGCTTGCGTTGGATCTTTCTTGAGCGACCAGGGAGCTGTGTTCTCGACGTAAGCGTTGGCATCGTCGGCTAAAGCCATGATCGCTCGCATGGCTTTCCCGTAGTCGCATTCGTTATAGGCGACGGCGATGGCTTGGCCCGCTTCGGCCGCCACTTTGAATAAGCCTCCATCGTGCGGATAGCTTGGCGCTAAACCAACTTCTTCGACGAATCGAGCGGTGCGACTTGCTAGATTGACAACTTTACCGACCAAGTCTGAATTCACTTTGGCTACGAATTCTTCGACACTAAGATCGATATCCTCGGTCCGCGAGCCAAGTTTGCTCGCGTAATAATATCGAAGGTGTGAAGGATCGAGGTGTTGGAGATAGGTTTCCGCTTTGACAAGCGTTCCTTTGCTCTTCGACATCTTTTGGCCGCCGACGGTCAAAAACCCGTGGATGTGGACTTGTTCGGGCAATGAGAAGCCAGCCGCCTTGAGCATGCCGGGCCAAAACAACGTGTGAAAGTATTGAATGTCTTTGCCAATGAAGTGATGAATCTCGACGTCGTTGCTCTTCCACCAAGCGTCGAGTTGTTCGCCGTTCTTCTTGCACCACTCGTGTGTCGAGGCGATATATCCGATCGGTGCATCGAACCAGACATACCAAAAATGCCCGGGAGCGTCAGGAATTTCGAACCCGAAATAAGGAGCGGGTCGCGAGATATCCCAATCGCGAAGCGGATCGCATAGGAAGTGACCTTTGAGATAATTGGCGACTTCGGATTGGAGATGATTACCCGATTGAGTCCATTCTTCAAGAAACGAATGGAGCTTTTCGAGTTCCACAAAGAGATGCTTGGCAGATCGCAATTCTGGGATACCGGCCGAAAGTGTGCTTTTGGGATTGATTAGCTCGGTTGGAGAATAGGTGGCACCGCACTTGTCGCAACTGTCGCCGTATTGATCTTCGGCCTTACACTTTGGGCAGGTTCCCTTCACGAATCGATCCGCCAGGAAAGTACCAGCGACAGGATCGAATAGCTGGCTCACATCGCGTTCGGCGATCAAGCCTTGCTGTCGCAGGGCCGACCAGAATTCGCAACAGAGTTCGTAGTTCTCCGGGCAGTTCGTGCTACCGTAGTGGTCAAATGCGACATCGAAACCGGTGAAGTCGCGAAGATGAGCCGCCTGCATCGCTCCAATGAGGTCCAGTTCGCTGATCCCTTCACGCTTGGCTCGGATCATAATTGCCGTGCCGTGCGTGTCGTCCGCACAGATGAAGATGGCTCGATTACCAGCTAACTTCTGAAAACGAACCCAGATATCGGTCTGGATATACTCGACCAGATGCCCAATATGAATGGGGCCGTTCGCGTAGGGCAAAGCTGCCGTAACCAGGATTTTCCGCGGGTTCATGCCGACTCGAAGCGAAGGATCGGGGTTGTAAAACACCTCCGAGATAGGGTGTGTTTCGACTTTGGTGCTTTGATATTGTGCCCTATAATACGGTTTGTCCATAGACCCGGTCTAACGCCGATGGTTCGCTTTCAGACGTCCACGCATGACAACACGACAAACGATTCACCCTATTTCCGAAGCTTCGCCGCCATTATTTTTGGGAGTCGATGTCGGGGGCACGAACATCAAGCTTGGCTTAGTCGACGATTTCGGTCGAACGTTCGGTTATTCGTCGATCGAAACTCATGAGCCACGCGGCCCGGCTGACGCGATGCAACGTCTGGTCGAAGCCTCCAAGGAAATGCTGACAGAATCAGGGACGAACCTTACGAATATCGCTCGCGTTGGACTGGGAACGCCGGGCAGCCAAGACATTCCTCGAGGCATGTTGGTCGAGCCTCCGAATCATCCACACTGGCATCATTTTCCCATTGTCGCGTGCCTCGAAAAAGCGATTGGGCTTCCGGTCTCGTTTGCAAACGATGCAAACGCCGCCGCTTGGGGTGAGTTCTGGGTCGGGACCGGAGCCAAAGACTCGAGTATGATTTTGTTGACTTTGGGAACGGGAGTCGGTGGCGGAATCATTATCGACAATCAATTGGTTGTCGGGCAAAACAGCTTTGGTGGCGAATGTGGCCATCTCATTATCGACCCAAGCCCGAATGCTCGACTTTGTGTCTGGGGTGGTGGTCGAGGACATTTAGAAGCCTATGCCAGCGCGAGCGGCGTCGTCCAGCGAGCGAAAGAAGCTTTACAGGCCGGAGCACCAAGCACGCTCGCTTCCTCGATCGACAGTGTGACTGCTCGAAAGATCTTCGAAGCTGCTGAAGCCGGCGATACCTTTGCATTCGAAATCATCGATTCGACGGCCGATTATCTCGCGTTAGGCATCGCGACGATGATTCACATGCTCGATCCCGGATTAATCGTCCTAGGGGGTGCAATGAATTTCGGCGGAAATGGATCACCTATCGGTCGAAGATTTATCGAACGCGTAAGAACCACTTTCCGCCATCGTAGTTTTGAATATGTTGCCGGCGGAACGAAGATTGATTTTGCATCGCTCGGTGGTGACGCGGGCTATCTCGGTGCGGCTGGAATCGCACGCATGGATCATATCAAGCATTCACAGGCCAAATCCGCATGACCGGTATCCCGCGTACGCACATTCGCAATTTTTGTATTATCGCTCATATTGATCACGGTAAGAGTACGTTGGCCGATCGCCTTTTGGAGCGAACGGGAACCGTTGAGCTTCGCAAGATGAAAGCCCAACTTCTGGACGCGATGCAGCTCGAACGCGAGCGCGGCATTACGATCAAAGCCAAAGCCGTGACATTGCGATACGTCTTTAAAGGCGAAGAGTACGAACTCAATTTGATCGATACGCCAGGCCACGTCGACTTTCAATATGAAGTCTCACGTTCGTTGACTTGCTGCGAAGGAGCCTTGCTGCTGGTCGATTCCTTTCAGGGGGTCGAAGCCCAAACGGTTGCGAATGCGTATGCGGCAATGGATCACAATTTGAAGATCATTCCGGTGATCAACAAGATCGATCTTATGCATGCTCGCGTTGACGAAGTGACTCAAGAAATGGAACAGATCCTCGGGATCGATCCCGAAGAAATCGTCAAGTGCAGCGGCAAGGCGGGAATCGGAATCGACGAACTTCTGGAAGCCATCGTCACTCGCATTCCAGCCCCGACGGGCGAACCTGACAAACCGTTGAAAGCGATGGTTTTCGATTCGCATTACGACGACTATCGCGGTGCCATTACCTACGTTCGGCTAATGGAAGGGACCGTTGTAAAGGGTCAAAAGGTGCGTTTCATACGGGGTGGCATGACTCACGAATGCCTCGAGCTTGGACACTTTGTTCCGGAACGTCGAGCCGATACAAAGCTCGAAGCAGGACAAGTCGGCTACTTGATTTGCAATATCAAATCCTTGAAGGAAGTTCATATCGGCGACACTGTTGGCCCGGCCAATGACGATTCGATCGAACCACTTCCCGGCTATCAACCGCCCAAACGAATGGTCTATTGCGGACTCTATCCAAGCGATGGCCAAGAGTTTTCGGAGCTTCGAGATGCACTCGACCGCCTGTCGATCAACGACCCAAGTTTTGAATTTGCGCCAGAAACAAGTGAAGCTCTCGGTTTTGGCTTCCGATGTGGCTTTCTTGGTTTGCTTCACATGGAGATCGTGCAGCAACGGCTTGAGAATGAATGCGATGTCGATCTGGTCCAAACAGCTCCAAACGTCACCTATCGAATTATTACGCGCGGCGGAGAAGAAATTGAAATCCATCGCCCGCAAGAAGTTCCTGAAGCCGGGGACATCGAAGAATTTCTTCAGCCGATTGTTCGGGTGAATTTTGTTTTGCCGATTGAATTCATTGGCACCGTGATGACGCTTTGCCAAGACCGGCGTGGTGTTCTCAAGAGCAATGAGTATCTATCGGCTACGCGTGCTTTGGTAGCTTACGATTTGCCGCTGGCGGAAGTCATTTACGATTTGCATGACAAGCTCAAGAGTGCGACCCGTGGCTACGGCACCATGGATTACGAAATCATCGGCTATGAGCGGGCTGATCTTGTTCGTATGGATATTCTTGTCAATGGAAAACGCGTGGACGCCTTGAGTGTGATTTGTGACCGCCGTGACTGCGAACGTCGTGGTCGGGCGGTTGTTAAGAAGCTCAAGGAAGAGATTGATCGACACATGTTCGAAGTCGCTGTCCAAGCTGCTATCGGATCGCGAATCATTGCGCGCGAAACGGTTTCTGCACTCCGAAAGAACGTAACAGCCAAGTGTTACGGTGGTGACATTTCGCGAAAGAAGAAACTTTGGGCCAAACAAAAAGAAGGCAAAAAGCGGATGAAGTCGGTCGGTTCCGTCGACATTCCACAAAAAGCCTTCATGGC
The DNA here is from genome assembly GCA_031411055.1 of Pirellulaceae bacterium. GTDB lineage: Bacteria > Planctomycetota > Planctomycetia > Pirellulales > Pirellulaceae > JAIYDQ01. The sequence goes on along the minus strand of JANOAI010000249.1, from coordinate 6,849 downwards.
CGTCTTGGAATCGGGCAACGACAGCAAGTAGCTACTTTCGCTCCAATTGCTTCAATTCTTCCAACCAAACGCGAATATCGTTGTCGTACTCGCTGGCGAGATTGCTTAGAACCAGTTGGCGATGAAACCGCGCGGCGCCGTTCTCAAGAAGTTCGGCCGCTTCGGCGCTTGGAAAACGGCGATTCGGATCGGGAGCGATCAAACCCCGGCAGAAGTTCATCAACAAATCATTGCGGGTTACTTCATCGGGAAGCAGTTCGTGTAATCGCTGTGGCAACGTTCGCTTGGCCTCGAGCAAACTTTTCAGCGAATCATTCTCAGTAAAACACGGGCGGCCAGCCAGAAGCTCAATTAGCACGTAGCCTAACGATGCCAAGTCGCTGCGTGGGGAAATGGGTGCGTTTTCGAGAACTTCGGGAGCGGCATACGAGGGTGTGCAGGTCCGGACGGGCGGCGGATTGTCGAGTTCGATCGCCGACCCGATATCGATGAGCTTCGAATGGCCGCTCAAATTGAGCATGATGTTCGATGGCTTGATATCGCCGTGAACGATTCGCTCACGATGCATGGCTGCAAGTGCCGCCAGACAATCACGGACAATCGCGACGGCAACGCCAGCTTTGTATCGACATTGCAGAGGACCCGCCGTGACAATCACGCTGTTGATATGCTCCCAGCGTTTCTGACTGACACGCCCACGGGTTTCGGCCAGCCTTTTCAAATCGCTCAACTGGCTCAAATCGAAGCCGTCGACCCACTCCATGACCATGATCCGAATGCGATTGCGATCCACGAAATCTTGCACGTCGAGCACGCCATCGTGCTGAATGCGACCGACACGCGATGCGACGGCACCGATCCGACCCATGGCATGCTCATAGGCCGCTTGGCTACTAAATCGCTCGGGCGAAAAAATCTTCATCGCCACAGGGAGCGCAAAGCCATCGGCGCCTCGACGATAGGTGAGGAATACAACCCCTTGCCCACCACTACCGAGGACTCGTTCGAGCCGATGATACGTTGTCCATTGCAGGCGTTGGTCTTGAATTATTCGATCGTAGCGTTCGATTAATTCGCGATTGTCGCCAAGTCGTCCATCGGCCCCGATCGTATGCGTACGTTGTTCTTGCGGAAAAGTCGTTGAATGCATGACCCAAGCATAACCTGAATCCCTCTGCGTCTAAACCCGAGAATCGGAAAATTCGTTATTGCTTGCCTAAGAAAAATATCTTTCAAGTTCGACAATCCCGCTCAATGACGAAATCACGACCTATCCTTCACGGTTAAGCACAGATCTTTGATCAATACCTTCGTTAGCGGTCAAGTTCTGCCCGCGGGATTTCGTTGGATTATGTTCCAAGCGAGACCAGTCGGGCATTCCGGAAACCACCTGCACGACCGACTCAACGAAAACACTTCAACATTTATTTCTTCTTTAGGCAGCAAAAAATGTCGATTCGTCGCCGTCAGAAATTTATCGATTTTGAAGTCCAATCAAGCCTTGTCGTACGATTGTGTTTTCACTGGGTTGTTTTCCTTACGACAACCGCCATTACGATGTTTTTTTGGATTCGACTCACGGAGGGACCAACGGACGATTGGAGTGCTACATGGAGCCGATTCGGTTCGATGGTCATGCCTTTAGTTTTAGTATCGTTGGCATTGCTTCCACCCTTTATCTTAGATGCGGTCAAGCTATCGAATCGCTTTTCGGGTCCGATATTCCGATTGAGAAAGACTTTAGACCTGTTGGCAAAAGGTCAGTCTGTTCGGCCACTTGAATTTCGAAGTAACGATTTCTGGCGAAGTTTGGCGAATGATTTTAACAAAGTCACATCGCTCAACCCAACGCCAGTATCGACGACTGCTGTCCAAAACAAACCGGAGTAAGCCACCATGCGACAAAAAAATCGCCGCGGAGCGGCTGTCGTTGAGTTCGCTGTTTGCTTACCGGTCATCGTTCTACTGATCCTTGGAAGCATTGAAGCAACAAGCGCCATTTTCTTGCGACAAGCGTTGACCACCAGCGCTTACGAAGGAATTCGCGAAGCTGCTCGAACGGGTGCTACCACAACGGATGCTACCAACCGAGCGCAAAACGTTTTGACGTCGCGTAGTGTCCGCGGTGCGACAATTCAATTCAGCCCAGTAGACGTCGGAGCTACTCCACGCGGCGACATTATATCGATCGAAGTTGCCGCAAGATTTTCCGCCAACAGCCCGTTTATGGGACGCGTCATTGCGGATCGTACCACGACTGTTCGAACCGTAATGGCGAAGGAGTAGCACCGTGATCCACTATATCAGTCCTAGCAAATTGCATCAGCGGAATGCCGATCATCGCTGCGGGGCAATGATGATCTTGATCTGCGTCATGATCTTCGCCTTTATGGTGACGGTCGCGTTTGCAGTCGATATCGCCTATATGCATTTGGTAAAATCAGAACTTCGCAGCGCTACCGATGCAGCAGCCAAAGCTTCTGCCGAAACACTCGCTCGTACCCAGGACATTGGCCAGGCGCTTGCTCGTGGAAAGGACATCGCACAACGCAACAGCGTAGCCAACAAAGGTCTCACGTTACGAGATGCCGACTTCGAATTCGGCAAATCGGAACAGGATGCGTCAGGAAAATTCGTATTCACTCGCAATGCACGTCCAACCAATAGTGTGCGCGTATTAGCCAAACGCGATCGAAGCTCGGCGAATGGCAGCGTGCCCCTCTTTTTCGGACGCATTTTCAATATCAATCAGTTCGAGCCGGAAGAAACCGCAACCGCGACCTATGTGCAACGCGACATCGTATTGGTAGTCGATCGCTCCGGTTCGATGCTCGACGACAATAAGTTCGTTGGATTACAGGACGCTATTAGAATTTTCAATGCAACGCTTCGTGCCAGCCCGGTCGAGGAGCGCGTAGGTTTGGCATCCTATTCCACCGATCCGACCGAAGATGTTGAGTTAACCGACAGCCTCGCATTGATCGATACGGCGATGTCTCGCATGCGAGCCAACGGATTCACGAATATCTCGGGGGGCATCGATGCAGGTGGTCGAATCATGGCGCGAGGCCGATCTCGCGATTTTGTCGAACGGACGATGATCGTTTTGACTGACGGAATTCAGAACCGAGGTCGACCAGCACGCCTTGCAGCCATCGATGAAGTAGCGCGTGGGACCACGATTCACGCTATCACGTTTGGTAACGATGCGGACCGACGAGCGATGCAAGAAGTTGCTCGCATCGGCAACGGTCGGTTCTTCCACGCCGCCGACAATTCGCAGCTTGCCCAAGTCTTTCGTGAGATTGCCTTGACACTTAGCTCGATCCTGACACAGTAAGAGACCGTGACGATGCGCAAGATCAAACTCAATCGAAATCGAGGCAATCGCCGAGGGGCTGTTGCCGTCGAGATGGCGATCACCAGTGGCCTGGTTTTCTTCTTTTTCTTCGCAGCGCTCGAATTCTGTCGAGTCGCCATGATGCGACACACCGTCGAACATGCACTCTATGAAGGGGCTCGACAGGGGATTATTCCTGGGGCCACCGCAGCCGAAGTTGAATCGAAAGCTCGATCCGTTTTACGTACCATCGGCGTCGGCTCAGCAAAAATTAAGGTTACGCCAGCGACCATCACGAACGCCACTCGCGAAGTCTCCGTTCGAATTGAGATGCCGCTTGACCGAAACCTCTTCGCGCCAGCCTTCTTTTTTAAGGGTAAATCGCTCGACCGGACCTTCGTGATGCAGCGCGAAGGAGTCCGGTAAAGGCGACTCGTCATTGGGCAACGGAAGATTTCCTCGCGCCTTGCAACGGTGGCTATCGTCGCTCAGCGAAGGGCGACTTTGGCTTTTCCCTATCGACAGAAAGAAGGTCGGGTGGCAGAATCTTGAGACGTGGGATAGGCTCTCCGCCTGTCAAATCTAAGGTGTGAATGATAGGCTGCGAGCCTATCCCACGGTCATTCTTGGAAAAAAATTTAACCGATGATTGTCACGATGGATGGCCCGGCTGGGGCTGGGAAAAGTTCGATTGCTCGGTTGCTTGCGCGTCGAATTGGGTTTGCTTTCCTCGATACCGGAGCTATGTACCGTGGTGTCACTTGGTGTTGCAAACAGCAAGGTGTCGCGTTAGAAAACGAGGAGGCAGTTTTCGGCGTTGCTGATCAGTTGCGATTCGATTTCGTCGATGAAAAAGTTTTTATCAACGATGAAAATGTAACGCTACCCATTCGCACGAACGAAATCACCGATTCGATTCGTCCCGTTGCTGACAATGTTCGCGTTCGTCGCCGCCTCGTTGAAAAACAACGTGAATGGGCTGGGACTCGCAACGTGGTAACCGAAGGTCGCGATCAAGGAACCGTGGCGTTTCCGCAGGCGGAATGCAAAATCTATCTTACTGCCTCGCCCGAAGAACGAGCTCGTCGACGGGTTTCGCAATTGCAATCGCAGGGTATCGAGGCAGAATTCGAAGCGGTTCTCAAGTCTCAGATGCAACGAGATGATGAAGACATACAGCGGGTTGAAGGGGGCTTAAAAGCGGCTCCGGACGCAATCTACGTTTACACGGACGGCCTCAATGAAGAACAAGTACTCGACAAACTTGTGGCGTTAGTGCGTGCAAAGCGAGGGGCGACGAACATGGAATCAGCATCCGTGGTATCGTAAAGCATGCTCCCTCGTTTTATCTCTTCGCTTGGAAAGAAGTTCTTTTACCGGAGTGTTCGGTTTTGGTCGCGAATGCTCGTCGTCTGCCTATGTGAATTTCGCACGGCTGGTCGAGCGAATCTGGAGGGCTTGAAAGGTGCAATGATCCTTTCAACTCATCAGTCGATGCTTGATCCGGTATTGGTCGGTATCTGCTTCAATGATTCGCTGAATTATCTAGCTAGAAAGACACTTTTCAAGAATATTTTTTTTGCGTTCATCATTCGCGTTTTGGATGCCATCGAAATTGATCGCGAACGTGGAGGATTGAGTGGTTTGCGTCAAATGCTGGCTCGACTGAATCAGGGGAAAAAGGTTCTCATCTTTCCCGAAGGGACTAGGACCCACGACGGTGAGATTGCCGAACTGAAAACTGGTTTTGCACTCATCGCGAGACGTAGCCAAGTCCCATTGCTTCCGGTCGCGATCGTCGGAGCTTATCGCATCTTACCACGCGGTTCGAAATTCCCTTCACGCGAACGATTAGCTGTGATTTTTGGCCCGCCGATCCAACCGCATGAAGTTGCAGCCATGAGTGACCAAGACCTGAAAGAGCGACTAGCGTGGGAACTTGAATCATGCAAAGAGCAAGGTCAAATGCTATTGGGGCGGTAAGACCGGTTGCGAGGACAAGGTGACTTTGAGCCGGATCGCCTCTACAAAGGGAGCCTTCCCGTGCTATCGCCAAGCTCATCGATGTTAACACCACAGCGTTCAGCCATGCTGAGATAAAGATTATTGAGGGGTGTTTCGCTCGGCAACTGGTGAAAGCGACCACTTTGGAATCCTCCTCCTCGACCTGCCATGATGACCGGAAGATCATCGTGATCATGCTTGTTGCCGTCGCTGATAGCTCCGCCATAGACGACTAAGCAATTGTCGAGCAAGGAACCTTCACCGTCGCGTGTTTCTTTGAGTTTCTTAACGAAGTTCGCAAATAGCTCGCAGTAGTATCGGTCGATCTTGGCGATCTTCTCGATGCTATCACGTTTGTTTTGGTGATGTGAAAGCTGATGATGGCCTTCTTTGACGTCAATTATCGGAAACGAACGATTGCTCCCCTCGTTGGCGACCATGAAGGTCGCGATTCGAGTGGTGTCTGTTCGAAACGCTAATACCATCAAGTCATACATCAAGCGAATTTTTTCTGAAGTATCTTTGGGGTTATCGAATTCTTCGATCAAGTTTGGATTTTCAAATTGAACGGGTTGCGAGGCGCGTTCCAGCCGAGTTTCAACTTCGCGAATGCTCGTAAAATATTCATCGAGCTTTTGTCGATCGTCTTCGCCGACTTTCTTCATCAACGATTTGCGAGATTGATTGATCGAATCGAGAATGCTCGCACGCATAGCAAGCCGCTTTTCGGAATCGTCGCTATCGCCTTTCGAATTTCCGAACAAACGTTCGAAAGCGCTGCGAGGGTTGATCTCTTTGCTCATCGGTTGGGAAGCGCTTCGCCAGGAAATACTGTTCGAATAGACGCAGGCATAACCCGAGTCGCAGGAGCCAGCACTTTTTCCTTCTTCCGTCCCCAGTTCGATTGACGGAAGCCGTGTTTCCATCCCGTAGGTGTCTGCGACAACCTGATCGATGCTCTTTCCAACCCGGATGTGGCTACCGGCCGTCTTGAGTGGATGCATGCCGGTTAGAAAGGCAGCCGCACTGCGAGCGTGATCACCAGGCCCATCACCTAGCGCCCGTGCGTTGATCTGTGCCAAACCGCGAAAAACGCTGATGTCTTTTTTCAGTTCGGCGAGCGGTTCAAGACTAGGAGTCACTTTCCAGGAATCGCCGTCAGCTTTCGTTAACCAGCGCTCCGAGTTCGTTCCGTTAGGAATAAAAACCCACGCCAATCGAACCGGAGGCTCTTCGGTGGCCGCACGTACGCGGGAACGCATGGCCTCCAAAAAGGGGAGTGCAAGCGATACGCCAACCCCGCGTATCAAAGTTCGACGGTGAAGAGGAGTGAATTGGGACATAGGCTTGGCAGGTTCGAATGAGGGGTTTGCTGATACTTTAGACTCAAATCAATCCAAGATCATCGTTAGCCGAAATGGTTCGCCGAAATGCAAAGGACCCGATTCTCGTTCCATGTTTGAAAAAAATCAGTTTCGGCGGGGATTCAAGGCGGGAAACGGTAA
>JANOAI010000248.1:0-10573 GCA_031411055.1 Pirellulaceae bacterium | reverse complement strand
TGTGCAAAGCACCCGAAGGGCCGTTCCGGCAATTGACTCCTGACCCCATAACCCGAACATTTGATTTTGACGCTCCACTAGCCGATTTCTTGGACATCCAAATCGGCTAGCGATACAAGCTCAAAAAGCCAATAGCATCATGGCATTCCGTTAGTCACTCTTTTTCGTTCGATAACCCAACGTTTTGCGTTTGATGTCAGCTTAATTTTACCTGGCAACTCAATCGACATTGATTCGGAAGACGAATTTTCCCAAAGTTCGCGAATAATCGCCCAGTGGTTGGCCGTCATAGCTTGCAGTGGCCATTCTTGCTGATGCCAGAGAGATGCCAGTGCAAGTTGGAAAATGGGCCAAGCTACTGATTCGTTAGGTGGTCGCCGAAGGATAACCGATTCGTTGGTTTGGCTCTCGATCGCTTCCGCTAGCCAAGTTCGTCCGAGATTGTCCAACGCCTCATGGGCATCGCCAACGATCATGCTCGTACGATGAATGGCCTGTTTTGCCTGCGGACAGAAGCTGGCTTTTATGAAAGGAATTAGCTGGTTCCGAATCCGGTTGCGCGTATATTCGTCCTTTTGATTGCTTGAATCCTGGCGGTAGGTCTGATCTCGCGATCGGAGATAATCCTCGAGTTCAGTTCGCCATACGTCAATCAGCGGTCGAATCAAAACAAGATCGGGGCCAAGATCGCGAAACGGAGGAATACCGCCAAGTCCTTTGAGCCCTGTCCCGCGAATCAAATTGTGAAGCGTTGTTTCGACACTATCGTCAGCCGTGTGGGCAACAGCGACGTAGCGAGCACCCGACTTGCCAGCGGCGTGTCGAAGAAATTCGTATCGCGCGTTGCGCAATGTAGATTCGTCGGTGGCCAATTGCGAATCCGGTGGCACCGATTCCGATTCAAAAGCTAAATTCAGTTTCGAGGCGAGGTTTTCGACGAACACTTGATCGCCGTCGCTCTCGTCGCCCCGAAGTCGGTGATTGAAATGGGCAACAACGAGCGTCGTATTCGCTGGCCTCAATTCCGACAACGCGCAAACCAACCCCACCGAATCGGCTCCGCCGCTACAGCCGATGACAATCGTCACATTCTGCCACCGAAAAATCGGCCAACGGTCGGTCAGTTTCTCAAGCAAAGAATGAGTCATCGGCGCAGCCCGCCGACTAATTCTCGGTACGACGAGCAATCTCGTCACGAAGCTGGGCAGCCAATTCGTATTGCTCACTCGCGACCGCCTCGGCAAGACGTTCTTTGAGGGCATCGCCAGCGGTGTATTCTTTTCGAAGCGAGTCTCGAAGCTCGACTAAACGTTCAACCATTTCATCTTCGTCAAACTGTTCTTCGGCATCGTTGTCGATGAAGACTTCGCGAATGGTAGTCAGTCCCTGAGTAATTTCAGAAACGGCTTTATCCGGCCCATCTTCTTCGAGGGCTGCGAGGGCCGCAGCTTGGGTTCGATGGAACAAAACGAACGGACGATATTGTTCATGACTAATGGTCCATTCTTCGTCGGGTGAATGATCACGACAAACGTCCATTAAGGCCAACGTGTGATCGGCGTCCTCGACGGCTCGCCGGTAATTTTGCAATCTCAACCACGAAATACGTCGATGGTAATATTGAACAAACTCGCGATCGGCCTCGAAGCACTGATTTTCATCCATCTCGAATTCGCTATCCGCCTGCTCGACACTTAGAAGATAATCGAGATACGTCTTGGAACCGTTCGGAGTGCTTCCATCGGGACGTCCCTGGGTCTCCATTTGAAGAACTCCCAGGTCGATCCGCATGAGTAGGACAGATCGTCCACCCTCCATATCGATCAACCTTACCGATAAGGACATCGGATCGAAAGCCCAGCCATGAATCAGTGAATCAAAGTGCTGCTCAGGACCTGACTCGGTCTTTTTCGATTTTCTGGAACGGCGTTCGGCTGGATTCTTTTCGTCCATTTCTCTTCTTTCATAGCTCTCCCTAAAGTATAGCATCCTGTCCGCTGTCTTCAAAACGGACTATCGCTTTCTCCGACTTTTGCCTTTATCCATTGTCGATTGAACGAAGCTAGCTCAGCGGTATCGAAAATCATCCATAATTCGAGTCGCCGTTGACATCCAACTGTTTCTTCGAAGCTCGTTTATTGGCATAGAAGCCTACGCCAGTGCGACTTGGAAAGCAATGAACAAGAGGGTGAAAAACCGGGTCGGAGTTGCGTCGCTGCCTAATACCGGATGCGGCATCAACGTTTTTCGGGGCGCGAGGGGGAATTCCTTGAGGCAAAATTTCTGTCCGAAAAAATCGTGAATTAGAAACAGGCGAACCACTTTTTGCGATGCAAAAGGACACAGTTGCAAGCGAATCCGAAGATGAGGCCAATCTATGCGGTCAAGTCTCGCCGGATCGCACTTTCAAATTATTGCATCATGCATCAACGTTGTCCTTTGAGATATTCAAGCAGATCAGCCATCTGTTGAATGCTAACCTCTTTTTCAACACCCTCCGGCATCAATGACTTGCCGTTTGATTGGAGCTCTTGGATCTCTTGCCGTGAAATTGCTTGCTCTTTTCCTTCGGCGAGTCGCAATACGATCGCTTCAGGTGTTTCCGAAACCATCAATCCCTGATACACCAGGCCGTCGTCGGTGAGGACTTGGTAGGCAGTGAACTTGGGCTCGAGTTTTTGGTTTGGATCGAGAATATCATATAGCAGCGCTTCGCGTGAGCGATTGCGAACGTCGCTAATGTCAGGCCCAACTTCGAATCCGCGACCATCGATTCGATGGCATTTCGCGCAGATACGATCGAAAACTTGCTGGCCATTGGTTGCCGACGCTTTCATCGTGAGTGATGACTGGTACTCGCGAGCCACTGCTTGGCGGTCGGCGGAAACGGCACTACCGAAGACTTTTTTCGCGAGCGCTTGAACAGCCACGTCGGGATGCTTGAGAAGTCTTGCGCGATGATCGATATCGATCACCGCCGCTTGCAACTTACCAGCCGCCATTGCTTCGAGCGCTTGACGTGTCGAACTGACACGCTTTAATAGGAAGTTCATCGCAGCCGGACGCACCTTCGGTCCGAGTATCGGCCACTGATCTAAGACAATCTCCGCAGCCCGATCACCGCCACTTAGCTGCATCGCTTCAAGTGAAGCGAGTTGTACTTCGATCGGCTGACTGCTGCTAAACAATCCTTGGAAAGCCGAAGCGGATTGCTCGAAAGGCTGATAACCTAGTAGCTCGATCGCCGTAACTCGGTCGCTCATGGGGACACCAGCATCCAACGCCACACTCGACGTCCGCTCCAACAACTCGCGAACAGGGATGATGCAGGTGCTTAGCACGGTTGGTGGGTCGGCTAAAAGCTTGGTAAGCGTCGTGCGGCCAAGCGACCCTTGATGTCGTGAAAGTCCTGTCGCTAGGCCGCTGAGTGCGGCGGTCTGCCACCAAACACCCTGCTTGCCAGCCGTGCCAACCGTGCGAAAAACTTCTTCGAGTTCCTTCAAATCGCCGCGCGCTCCGACTACGGTTGCTAACTCTCGCACTAACCGAATGTGCCCAGGACTCGCGGAAAGTGCCGCCAGGTCAGAACCCTTCACCATTTCGGTCAGGATCGCCCCGCTACGTTCCTTGGTTGCCGTGAGAATTGCGCTAACGAACCAGTCTTCGGCACCGTCACGGCGAGCAATTTTCGTAAGTATCGGGATCGCCGACGAATTCTCGGTTTCTCCTAAAGCCAATGCAACTTGAAAGCGGACACTTGCATCGGGATCGTCAGCGAGTGTTAATAAGCGGTTGAGCATGACCGGGTCTTTGATAAATCTCGTCGATAACTTGGCTGCATCTTGTCGAACGATTGCCATTGCAGAATTCATCGCCAGTTCAACATCTTTCGATGTTAACTCGCCAAGTCCATCGAGTGTCCAAAGAGCATGCTGCGCGGGATGAATACTCTGCTTGTCTTGAAGCAAGCTTCGTAAAGCTGGAGCCGCGTCTTTCCATTGCCGTTCTACCAGAAGCCGCTGCGCTAGCTGTCGTCGCCATCCATTCGAATCCGAGAGCATGGCTGTCAAATCAGTCGTCGTTTGGGGAGCAACGAATCGAGGCGATTTCGTTTGCGTGTTTGCTGGCACCATGCGCCAAACACGACCTCGATCCTCGCCTGCTCTCCAGTCAAGCTTATGCACAATATCTGGCGGGAGGAACTTGGGATGTTCGACCCAAAGACGATACATGTCGGCTAGATAGAGGGCGCCATCAGGACCCGTCGCTAAACTCGCGGGACGAAACCAAGTGTCGGTGGAGGCGAGGAAGTCTGCTTTGGGTCGAGCTCGTTGTGCGGTGAGCGTAGCATCCGTTGGCTGAATCGTTGATCGAGTCACCAGATGTCCGATTGGTTCACACACGAAAACGCTATTCTCAAATTTCGGTCCTAAAAGATCGCCTCGATAGGCGGTTGTGCCGCAGGCTGCAGTATGTGTACCGGCGTGCGCAAGATAGTTGCTCTTCATCTCGACAAGCGGGAATACTTGCGCATCGCCCCCCGCTGGCGCTACATCGTATTGGTCGCGTGCGAAGATCACATAAGGATTTCGTTTGAGTTCGGCGAAGGTGATCGGCGCAGTCATGATGGGATTCCGATTCGTGCAATAGAATCGTCGCCCGAAGTTGTCGATGGTGTTGCCGAACTGACCAAGGCCTGCCGCTGGCTCGAATTCGAATGTAAGCGGATGAAATCGAAACTCTTTGCGAGGCATCTCGAGCAGGGGTTGTGCTGGCCGAGATGGTAAACCACTCAACTTGGCAGCATCTTCCGATGTTGACTCAACGCGTTCGATCTTGCCTGGTCCATAGCTAAAGTAGATCCAATTATCCATCCCCCAGTTCGGACAACCGATCTGCATTTGAGGATGGGCCGGCGTGAAACCTCGATAGAGTACTTCGCGTACGTCTGCCTTATGGTCGCCGTCGGTATCTTTAAGATACAGAATCTCGGTTTTCGCACCGACTAACAAACCGCCACGGAATGGCATCAGGCTGTGGGCAAAGTTAAGGTGGTCCGCAAACAAATGACGACGATCCATGCGACCATCGGCATTGGTATCTTCAAGCATTACAATTCGCGACAAGGGCGGATCGGCTGGATTCTTAGGTCCTTCGGGATAATCACTATATTCGACGACAATCATGCGACCTTGTTCATCGAAGCCAATCGAGACCGGATCGAAGACAAGCGGTTCGGCGGCGACGAGCTCGACACGTAACCCAGGTTCAACCTGAAAGCACGCCAGTGACTCTTCGGGGGACTTTGGCGGATCCGTTGGAGCATCGATCCAATGTCGACCGCCGCGAGTGCTTTCAATGGCCGACAAAGCATCGAGACTTTCGTTCGTCGCCTTTTGGCTGACTTTCGGCGGTGGCTCATCGACCGCAACTTGATTGAGAAGGGCGATCAAGGTGCTTCGAATCTTTGGTTCCGCGTCAACTGCTAAGTAGCTTGATTTGGCGCGCCAAGTTTCGTAGCCACCCAGCCCATGCTGTTCCGGCGTCGGCAGATATCCGTTGTAGCCATTGGCAAGCTCGACCGTAAAGGTCATTCCTAGTGGGCTCTCTTTTTTGATCGCCAAGCCCGTTTCGACAAACGTCTCGCAAGGTGTGGTTACGATTCCAAGATCGCCAATCCGAATCGCCTGCAACTTCGCTTTTACCGTCTCCGGATACTCAAGCAGTTGCATTGTCTCGTTCGCATAGATGAGTTTTCGGTCACTCCATGGCGCAGGGCCTGCTTCGGCAATCAGTTTCTTCGCGCGAGCCACTTCGGTTTCGTTCGGTCGACGAACACCAAGTTCTATCTCCGTTTCTCGCGTCACGATCGGTACCCAGTCTTGAAACACGATCCGTTGATAGGCGACGTACGCCGATTGCGCGACATCCGCTGCCACCAGACGAATTTGCTCAAAAGGTTGTTGAGTAGGACGTCCTTCGAAGAAGTTCGAATTGTTGATGTCGCCACTGGTGCCATTGGTCATGGCGGCAACGAAAGGGGGCGTCGCTTTGTCTGCATCCAGAAGAGCTGCAAACTGTCGAGCAAACTCACCAAAGTAATCGGCGGAGAGCGATTTGCCGGGAACACCGCCTACTTAGTGCAATGAATAATTAGCCCAAACCGCAATTGGTCGGCCATCCAGCGATTGCACTGCCAAGACTGGAACCTCGGGATCGATGGGCCCAGCCGGTCTCACAAGGCTCTTGTGATTGGGAGACGGATTCATTCGAACTTTATCCGTCCCGCTTTCGAACGGATCGTCAATCGCCGTCCCGGGGCGCAGATACCACCGTCGATTGAAGACTTGTCGTGGATTGTTTCCGAGTGCCCACCCAACGCGAGCGGATTCGCGTTGAGCATGAGCCAGCGAGATCCCGGCGGCGATCTGCTTCGCAAGAAATTCACCGTACGCTTCTTCAACCGAGCTTTGAAATACTCGTGCAACCGACACGGCGGAGTGGGTGTGCGTCGCCGAACAAAGAATTTGATTGGTCGGGATACCGGTCTCACGAAAAGCCATTTCTTTCGCGGCATCAAAAATTTCTCGGGGGATCATGCAGCTATCGCAGATGACCATCGCGAGCTTTGTCACGCCGTTGTCGAGCACCAGGCATCGTGCATGCAAAGGATCATTCGCAAACTCGGCTAAACGAGGCGTCATGCTCCCATTCGAGTCGACTGGAAATTTCTGAGGCGTGATATCGATCGCGTGAGCTCCGGCTTTGAATACGCGCGAAGGCTCAACGCCAATGCTGATACCCGCATGGAGGAGCATCAACGCTGCCATAACAGCCGACAAGCTCATTGAAATGCGATAACTACTCACGGTATACTCCAGCGAAATACAGGCGGGGACTCTCTGGCGGTGGGTGTGCGCAAATATAGTTCCTGGCCATTCAAGTAACAAGCAGCATGAATCCTTCGGATTTACGTTGGAGTCCAGGCTGCACGGCCTGTCCACAATGCCTGTTCGTCGATTTGCAAGCCCGCAGCCTTGCCGCTCGATGAAGGTTTGTTGCTTCAGCGATAGGCACTCTGGACTTCGTCAACGCTACTTGTTTTGAGGAACTTGATCGCTTGAGTTTGAGCGTGGAAACCGCCGTCTCGATATGGTGACCGAATCCAGAAACGGGACCATCAAGTCTAGATACGGAGTGGCACGCGGGTCACCTATTGACGCAAAGGCTTCGGCGATTGCTTGGTAAGTTTCATGGTTCTGGCTGTTATCGCGGTAGTATCGCTCAACAAAATCAAAGTCGTCTACCGATCCACGTTGATTGGCTACGGTGGAGATGATGTCTTTGTTCGCTTGAAGTTTTCGATACTTTAGTCGCTTCAAATCACCCGGTTGCTGAAGCTCGCTGATCATTTGACAAACTCGCGACGCCTCATCCTGACTGGGATGTTCATTGTAAACTTTGATAAGTTCGTTCAACAACGACTTACGGCGATTAAAAAGCTCTTCTTTTGCAAGTGGCGATTCCCCGGTCGTTCGAGAGGACACTTTCAGGATATTCGCCAGTGTTAAGTTGGCTTCAAACGAAGTTCGTGGATACTTGATCTTCAGTTCTTCGATGATTCTATAGGCTCGCACCGGATCGGATTTTGCAAGTACGGTGTAATAGCTGTACCAAGCCCGCTCTAACTTCGGTAGGACTCGATCCGCCAATTCGACAAAGCTCTCAAAATGTGTTGGTAATTCGACGTTTTGAATTGCTCGAAGACTAGACTCTAAAGTGTATTCGTCGTGGGTTTTTACGATGACGGGTATCAACCTCTCGGCTTGTTCGACGGTAACACCCAACGAGATCGTGTTCAGCAGACTGATCCGATGCTTCAAAAATGGAGAGTCCGGAGCCCCTTCGTTCAGCTCGTTGAGCACAAAATCACGATAGATCTCGGACATCGGAGTTTTTTTCGTTAATAGCTGGACCACTTCGCCTGCTAGCGATGGATTGGCTTTGGCCAGCTCAACGACACGACGAAAATGCTGCGGGTCGGGCTTTGAGGCGTACAGGTCAACGATGGACTTTCCAAGAAGTTCTCGGGGCGTGAGTTTCGAATCTTCCAAAATCGCAAGTCGCTTCTGTAACTTGGTAAGATCGCGAGGTGAACGGTTTATGATCACTGAAAAATTTATCATCGACGGATCGTGCAGCATGGTGAAGTCAGGAGAGATCGCGAAGGCGTCGAAAAAGGTGCAGGCTTCAGCGACTTGCGAATACTGAGCGTCGCTGTCGTAGAAGTTTTTTTTGTTCGGATCCTCAAAACTAGAATGCGTGTTGCGACGGCTTTCAAATACGTCTCTAGCGGACCAGTAGGCACGTTCCGAAAGAAGTCGCTGCTCAAGTGATGCCATCAGCAACCAACGAATCGCCGAATGATTCGTGGCGGCAATTTTCGATTCGACCTGGTCAATGAGCTGTTGATTCGAAGTGTTCATCGTGCGGAAGCCTTCCTTTTCAGGATTACGCACCACGGAGAAGAATCCATCGACGTCGGCAACATTCACATGGAGATTTCGATCGAGTTTCGTGAAGGTATGCTTTGCTTTTAGATTCCGTCCATCCCATTCGGTGGGGGCGTCGGGTGAAAGGATTGCTGCGACGCCTATTGGTCGATTGACTTCGACTCGAAGCGGTGCGTTTCGCCAAGCCGGCGGGATAATACAAACAAAATCTTGCTGCTCTGTTTCCCGTAGCATGTACGACTCGCCGTCAAGGCTGACTGCACTGAGTTTGGTGGAGTAAGCGATGGAGACGTCGCTTGACGTGCCAGGCTTGAGTGGCAGTTCGAACTCTATTGCAGCCGGGATGTGCCGCATATCGTGTGATCGAAGCCGTGGACCGTCATACGTTTCCCTTCGGTGCACGGCATTGTTCTTCATTTGCCATCGGTCCCAATACTGCTTTGGCTCCAGAAAAGTCGAGCATTCACCAGTCAGCAAATCGATCGACTCAAAATCGAAACCCAGTTCCAAAATCTCGGATTTCCATCGCTCTCTGTCGGCCAGAGTTTCGTCGTGAAGGCTAGGAAACAAGTACTCGACGACATACTTGTTGATCTGGGAACGCGTGGGCTTGTCGACCTGGTTTAGAAGGTATTGCGAGTTGGCGATCGTGAACCAAGCCACGCTCCGAGAAACGGCATCATCGAGACCGACAGATTTTTCCAAGTACTTCGCGGCTTCTAATACATAGTCTTTATAGCGAACCGGTTCAGGCGGCTCAGCTTGCCGAAACTCCTTCAAACGCGACGAGACTTCTGTTTTCGATACGAGCCATCGATCGATTTTCTCGCGCCACTCCGTTTCATGAGCCTGGTACATCGAATGCGAAGATTCGTTTAAGATGCTGTGATAGTCGGATGCCGCGTTGTCAGTCTTCGAGCGAAATTGTGGTTCGGCTTCTGGTATCAATCGCACGATATGACTGAGATCAGCCTCTCCGGTGACATACTCTGTGACCAAAGGAGCCAGTTCCGGCTTTACGAGGAGGTGGGTAGTAAGGGCTTTCTCGAAGTTTTGGCAAAGTGCCTGGCGATGGCGGAGTCGGTCTACTTGCTCAACATAGTTCTTGGCATACTCCATGAGGAAAACATCATTTCGGATATAGTCGGACAGCGGCTTGATCCATCGATCGAAGCCGAACGCAGAGTCTGAATCGCCTATCATGGCCGAGTAAGTGTCGCCCATGTTTAGATTCCCAAGAGCGTCTTGCGGAACTCGCAAAGCGATTTTTGCATCAACCGGTTTGCCATCGATCGTCACCCGAACATCTTCGTGCCTGAGACCAAAGGCACGCATCACCGGATACCACCGTCGCCTCGCGTCTTCGCGATCACTCGAATTGGTTATGCGGTAGTCGATCTTCGTCTCGACTGAGAAAGCAAGGATTCTGCCGTACTGACTCTTGTCGCTCGTCACATCCAATCGTATGTGGCGATCCGAGGTAACGATCGGACTTGGCGTAAACGGAGGGTAGTCGGCTGCGTCAGTCGCGGCGACATCGTTGCCTGAGACCACCAGCAAAGCAACACAAACCCAAACATGAACAAGATTGATCGACATATCGCGATTAACTCCAATGTTTGATACGGACCATAGCCAGTGATATCGAGCATCCGACGCAGGCGCGGCACACCAAAACGGACCGACCCATGATAGCACAACCGCATTCCAGATCTTGCAGCAGGGACTTTAAAGTGTTTCCGTTCATGCTATCCATTCACCTCGACGCATTAATCGCATTCTGTCCATTCGCGATCGAAAAAGCCATCGTCTCTTCGCGGTCTTCGACGATCCGTTTATTCAGTCCGAATTTGGTCGCCGATACGAAGTGTTTGTTCCAATCTTGGACCGCAGAACTTGGCTACCGACGGCTGAGGATGTCGTCGTTCAGAAGCTGCGATGAGGTCGGAGTCAGTCTCGCTTTAGAGACACCCCGATGGGCTCGCCCCATCGGACGTAACGGTGGGTGGCTAACACGAACCACCCGAGCCATTTTCCGCCTCTGCCTCCGCCCCAACGCC
>JANOAI010000247.1:0-20507 GCA_031411055.1 Pirellulaceae bacterium | reverse complement strand
TGTGCAAAGCACCCGAAGGGCCGTTCCGGCAATTGACTCCTGACCCCATAACCCGAACATTTGATTTTGACGCTCCACTAGTGAGGTGATGCTGTCTTTTCTATCTTCTCTTGTTTATGATGGGCGCCATGCGAAAGATATCCATTTCAATTGCCAGCATTCGCGTTTCCGGAATGCTCGTCGATCGTTTTTCGAAGGGAGCGATTTTGGGAAACGCCGCGAGTAAAGCTAATTTTCATCGTTTTCCCGTTTTAGTCTCCACGCGAATTCGAAGTGGAAGGAATCGTCTTTGAATTCTGAGTCTCCATCGAGCGCCGTGTCGCTTTCGGCGAGTGAAGCCTTTTGCAACGGGTCTTGGATGCCGTTGAATCAGCTCCGTTGGAGTATTACCGACATCGGGACGACTCATGGCGTGATCCTTGTAGAGCGACTTCGCACGATGGGTGGATGTATCTTTGCGGCGAACGATCATTTTTCGAGATTGGCTGAAGGGGCTCGAATGGTTGGCATTGCATGGAACGCCGAGGCATTTCAGGCTCAAAGCGTTTGCGAAGAACTCGTGCAGCGGAACCACTCTCTGATACAAGCATCGGGCGACGTTGGCATCGTTATTGTTATTTCGCCGGGCGATCCTGGGATCGATCGTCAGAGCATAAGCGTTCCGACGATGATGGCTCATCTCAGTCCGATTCCATTTCAGCAGTATCGCGACTGGTATCGTAACGGAACAAGACTCACACTGTCCGCCGTTCGAAACGTTCCGGCCGAGTGTTGGTCGCCGTCAATCAAGACGCGTAGTCGTCTTCAATACTATTTAGCGGATCAAGCGACGGACAACCGAATTGCAGTTTTGCTGAACATGCGCGGCACGATTACGGAAACGTCTATCTCCAATCTTTTGGTGCTTGGAAAGGATGGGATACTCAAAAGCCCGCCGTTGCAGGACATTTTGCATGGCGTATCCTTAAAAACCGTGACCGAATTGGCGGAGTCCCTTTCCATTCCGGTACAATTCCGCGATGTCCATCCCGAGGAGTTGTGCCAAGCTACGGAAGTGCTCATGACAGGAACGACTGGTTGCTTGTGGTCGGCTGTTGAGATCGATGGCAAGTCGATTGGAACGGGTAAACCGGGGCCAGTTTGCCAGCGACTACAAAGCGCTTGGGAACAACGGGTGAACTATCGCTTCACTCAGGTCTGAAATAGCAATATGTCAACCATAAAAGAACGCTGGAAGCGAATCGTTGAGCGGGTAGAGGACGCGGCTGGTCGAGCTGGTCGTTCGCCGACCGAGATCACCATTGTTGGAGTCAGTAAATATGTCGACGCGGAAACGACGCGCGAGTTGTACGAAGCTGGATGTCACGACCTTGGCGAGAGCCGTCCACAGCTTCTCTGGGACAAAGCCGCTTTCCTTTCAGATCTACCCATTCGTTGGCATATGATTGGACATTTGCAGCGCAACAAATCGAAGCGAACCATTCCGCTTATTCAAGCCCTTCATTCGTTGGATTCGCTTCGTTTAGCGGAACAGGTTAATCACGATGTCAGTGAACGTGGTCGACGGCTTGATGTTCTTCTCGAAGTCAACGTTACGGGCGATGCGACGAAGACGGGGTTGCTTCCAGAAGACTTAAAGCTGGTTGCTCCGAAGATCGTCGCGTTTGAACATCTCCATGTCGTAGGCTTGATGGGGATGGCTGGCTTGGGTAGTCAAACACCGCGCGAAGATTTCGCGACCATTCGGGCACTGCGAGACGAATTGCAGCGAGAACTTGGCTTGTCGACCGACTTGACGCATCTTTCGATGGGGATGAGTGGCGATTTTGAAGAGGCAATCGCTGAGGGGGCAACCATGCTTCGTCTTGGATCGGTCTTGTTTGAAGACTGAGAGAATTCTTTTCCGTACTCCGAAACGACTCGGTCGAAATATCGAGGGGCTGAGACTTCGATTCCCGATGGATTGGAAGCTACTTGTTCATCGGTACTAAAGGAGAATTCGGTCGCGCTTCAGTCGCCAGGGCTTCCCAAGGCTTGGGATAGTTATAATGTGGAATATAGCCAGGCCGCTTGCATTGATAATCGCCTTTGGCATTGTGTTCACACCACGACATTGCTTCTTGGCTCGTCGGTTCGATGATGGCTGCGATATGTCCACCAAAATTGGTTGGACGGTTGTATTCTTTGCGGTAGGGAACCCAAGCGTTGTAACAATTACGAGGCAAGAAATCAGGACGCGGATCGGCCGGATTAAAGTAAGCTTCAGGATTCCAAGCCAAAACCGTTGCCGGCTGGAAAATCGATACGATTGCCAACATATGAAGTACAATTCGCGTTATTCGAACGGTCATGCTCAGCTTCCTTGCCTAAAAGATTGCCTATCCAGTCAATCGTCAAATTCGCTAAGGCACAACCTTATTTACGGCGTGCTCGTCGCGTTTTGTAAGAAGTCGATTACCTCCATTGATACGCTCGCTATATATTGATAATGCAGGCAAAACGCCTGACGTCGTTACCGCTTCCACATTCCAGACAAGCTGTATTTGCATGCGTTTCTTCGTAGCTCTCCTTGCGACTGTCTTGATTGCGCCTGGTTTGGCCTGGAGCCAAGAAGATATTCGCGAAGCGAGATTCACTGAGAAGCGATTGCAGCTCATCGAACGGGTGTTGAAGCCAGGGGGAATTCGCGACGCGGCTGTTTTGCGCGCTGTTACAGAGACCCGTCGTCACGAGTTTGTTCCGGAGAACGTACGCGACCAGGCATATTCGGATCGATCGCTTCCTATCGGCGAACACCAAACGATCAGCAGCCCCTTCATCGTTGCGTTGATGACCGAAATATTGAAACCGAAAGCCACGGATCATGTTCTTGAAATCGGTACGGGGAGTGGCTATCAAGCGGCTGTTCTTAGCCCGCTTGTCGAGTCGGTCTACTCGATCGAAATTGTTGCTGAACTTCAAACACGGACGACAGCATTGCTGAAACGATTGGGTTACAAGAATATCTATACCAAGACAGGCGATGGTTATCTTGGTTGGCCTGAGCACGCTCCCTTTGATAAAATAATCGTTACTTGTTCTCCCGATAAAATCCCTCAACCACTGGTTGATCAACTCAAAGACGGGGGGCTCATGGTCATTCCCGTCGGTGAACGCTATCAGCAAATGTTGCGAGGTTATCGCAAAGTGGATGGCAAGATGGTTTCGGAATATGCGCGACCGACACTATTCGTTCCCATGACCGGGGCGGCCGAATCGAATCGCACTGTCTTGCCCGACGGTTCCAATCCGAAACTCGTCAATGGCGACTTTGAAGCGAAGGCTACGGAGCGATTCATCCCGCAATGGTATTACGAGTTTGGAGCCGAGTTAACGCAGGATGCTTCTGCACCCAAGGGAAAACAGGTCGTTCAATTCTCAAGCGACAAGGTCGGAAGTCCATCGATGCTTCTTCAAGCCGTACCGCTCGATGGACGAGTGATTTCGAAAGTCGAACTGAGTGGTCACGTTACCACGCTTGGGGTGAAAGTAAGCACAAAGTTTGAGGATCAACCGTTTATTATCCTCCAGTTTTTTGATGAAAATCGAAATTGGATTAGCTACGAATGGCTTGGACCGTTTATCGGTGATACTCCTTGGAAACACACCAAGCGTGAAGTCATGATTCCAGCTGAAGCTCGCGAAGCGATTGTCATGATTGGGCTCTTCGGAGCGGTGGGAACAGCTCGCTTTGATGGAATCGACCTCCAAGTTCTTGAAAGACGGCCCGTACCATAGGCCCTCAAGCAGCCGAACTAACGGACCAGTAACACCGAGCATGGAGCATGTCGCAATACAAATCGGCTATTGCTCCCAAGAAAAACGCGGCTAATCGTCGTTCGACCGCGTTCGCCAATGGCAACCAGATCGACTTTGTTTTTAACAAGTTCCTCGCAGATCCTTTCGGACACGTAGCTGGCTTCGACAACCTCAATACCCGCCTTGGCCGCCAAGGCACTGCCGAGCAACGGCTTCGCTTCTTCCATTTTCGCTTTGATTTTGTCGTGCCAAGTCGGATCATAGCGAACAGCTTCTTGATGGAGCGCTGGTCGGTCGACGACGTGAAGCAACTCGACTTGAGCATTCACTTGTGAAAAACACGCCTGGAGCGCGGTAAGTGACTTCCGAGCCGCATCACAGTCGTCGAAGGGGACAAGAATCTTCATCGACTTGGCCCAGTCCTCGGTCCCTTGAGCCGAGGGTCGTATCACGAGGACGCTACACGGGGCATGTGTAGCGACGAAGTCGCTCGTGCTTCCTAACAAAACACGATCGAGCGTCGAATGCCCTCGGGCTCCGATCACGATCAAATCGGCTTTCCATTCTTGAGCCAAACGGACAATTTCGTCGCCAGCGTGACCGATTCCTTGTTCACTGGTTGAGGCGATTCCTATTTCTCTCAGCAACGATTCGCACCTTTCCAGTGCTTGCTTGGTTCGGATGCTTTCGCCCTCGATCAGCATGCCATAGGTAAGGTCATCGTACATGCCAACGACTAGACTCATTTGCACTGAGACAAGTTTGAATTCCCAGTTGTTCGCCCCGGGTATCGATCTACAAATCCGAACGGCTTCATCGGCCTGTTTCGAACCGTCGGTTGCAATCAAGACTCTCATGATTCGTTCCTACACAGCCGAGAAAGATGGTGCGAGCCGAACTGGCACGCATTCAGTCATAAACCAAAGCAACGCAAAAAGCATGCCGATCGTGCTCTATCGAATTTTATACCCTTTTGTGGAGCAATGCAAAACTCGCACGGGTGCTTTCAAGATACTGGAGAATTGAGCCTGCGATGCGAGAAGAACTGCGAACTTTAACGTTACCACGACCGCAAACGGGCTAGGTTACAAATTGCTTGAAAATTGCCGGTCCGAACGTGGGAACATCTCCGAGCGCCTCAGGTTCAAACGATGGAAAAACACGGCACTGCCCGAACCTGGCGTGGCTGAAGTCGATTGCCTCTGCGTGGGTCGCAGTCGGTTTCGATTGCCATTTCGAGCGGAATCATAGTCAATGCCCGTCCTGCCTTTTCGGTCGACCTGACACCCGAGTTCTCTGTTATAATTTGGACGAGATCAGTCGAACATTCTCTTCACAAGCATTTTGGCATGGGACGTTGGCAAGTCGGATTTGAATACCCGGCCTTTTTGGGGCTGATCGTGGTCCTGCCATGGATTTGGTGGTTGGGGCGTCAATCGTTGGCGGGGCTCGGCCCATGGCGTCAATGGTTTGCAATCCTCTTTCGCTCGTTGGTGCTGCTTCTGATTATCGCCGCATTGGCGGGTGTCCACTGGATTTGGATCAGCGATCGCCTTACGGTCATTTATCTGCTCGATCAAAGTGACAGCATCCCAACTGCAAAACGCCAACTTATGTTGCGCTATGCAATCGAGAACACGAGCAAGCATCGCCGAACCGAACTCAATCGCCAGGACCGAGCGGGTTTAATTTTATTCGGACGTGAAGCGTCGATTGAGTTTCCGCCGCTCGATGAAAATCTCCCGCCGATCAAACAGCCGGAAAGCAATCTTGGTCCAACCGACGCAACGAATTTGGAAGCCGCATTAAAGTTGGCTCAAGCCTGCTTTCCCGAAAATTCAGCCCGTCGCGTCGTGATTTTGACCGACGGCAACGAAACACTTGGCAGCGCCGCAACGACGGCTAAGTCTCTCACAGAAGCCGGTATTGGAATTGATATCGTACCGATCAAGTTGGACAGCCAAGCTGAAGTTCTCATCGAGAAGATCGACGTACCCGGCCAGGTAAGACAAGGCCAACCAGTTGATGCGCGAGTCGTCCTGCAAAGATACCTCGAAGATCCGAGCGTCAAGTCTGTCGATGGTCGCTTGCGAGTAACACGAAGGGTTGGGAATCAAAGCGAAGTCATTGCCGATGCGCCGATATCGCTGGAGCAAGATGTTAGTGTGATACCGATCCCTCATCGGATCGACGAACCAGGCGGCTACACTTACGAAGCCGAATTCATCCCTGACTCAGCCTTGCTCGATTCAATTCCGCAAAATAATCGAGCAACGGCCTTCTCGTATGCGCGCGGCAAAGGCCGAGTCATGCTGATCGAAAACTCCGATCGAATTGGCGAGTATGTAGCCTTAGTCGAAGCCCTTCGTCGAGAAGGAATCGAAGTCGAAACACGCGATACGAGCAATCTTTTTTCGAGTTTGATTGAGCTTCAAGGATACGACTGTGTCATTCTTGCCGGGGTTTCACGATCGGTTGGCGAAGACGCATCCCAGTTTAATAATTTCTCCGACACGCAGATTGAAGCCCTTGTTCGAAGCGTTCAACAATTTGGAACGGGCGTGTTGATGATCGGCGGTCCAGAAGCTTTTGGCGCCGGGGGGTGGGCCAATACGAAACTGGAAGAAGCCATGCCCGTCGACTTCCAGATCAAAAATGCCAAGATCAATTCGGTCGGCGCACTCGCGATGGTCATGCACGCTTCCGAAATGGCGGAAGGGAATTTTTGGCAGAAGAAAATCGCCAAAGATGCCCTCGATGCATTGGGGCCGATGGACTACTGCGGAGTCGTGCAATACGACATGAGCGGCATCAACACGTGGATGTGGGGTGGCAAAAACGGCTTGCTTCAGACCGGCGCCAATCGCAACATGATGCGTTCACGGCTCAGTTCGATGACGCCTGGCGATATGCCCGACTTCGATAGTTCTCTGAAGCTAGCTCTCACTTCACTCGTTGCGAACCCAGCGTCCGTCAAACACATGATCGTGATCAGCGACGGTGATCCAACACCACCAACGAGCAGCGTCTTAAATGGTTACGTTGCAGCGGGTATTAAAATTTCGACGGTCGCGGTTGGGACGCATGGTCCGGCCAACTCGGCTTTGCTCCAAAAAATCTCACAAGCGACGGGAGGCAACTACTACGTTGCCAATAATCCGAAAGTTTTGCCGCAGATCTTTATGCGTGAGGCTCGGCGGGTCGCGCGACCCCTAGTCTATGAACCCGAAGGGGGTGTGCAACCGAAGATGACCTTTCGGCACGATGCCCTCGCGGGACTCTCTGACATGATTCCTCCGATCAAAGGATTTGTTCTTACGCAAGCCAAGGAAAATCCGCTGGTCGAAGTCCCGTTGCTTTCACCGGCGCCCACCGAAGCCATCAACGCGAGTATCCTTGCCACTTGGACCTATGGTCTCGGGCGGACCGCTGTGTTTACAAGCGATGTTGGTCAACGCTGGGCCAAGGAATGGCTAAACTGGCCGCAGTACGACCAATTCTTCACGCAACTTGTGCGTTGGACAATGCGTCCGACGGCGGAAGAAGGCAAGTATCAGTTGGCCACGCAAATTCGCGATGGCAAAGTCCAGGTCATTGTTACAGCGATGGACCAAGAAGATCGGCTGGTCAATTTCTTGGAAATGTCGGGGACGGCTCTTGGGCCTGACTTGAAGCCGTTTACCTTTTCATTGAAGCAAAAGGCCCCGGGGCGCTATGTTGGCGATTTCGATATATTCGCCTCGGGAGCATACATTCTCAATGTCATCCCAGCCGCCGGCCAAGCACCGCTTACGAGTGGTCTCACCGTTCCTTTCTCGGATGAGTATCGCGTTCGACAAGTGAATCGGAAGCTACTCAATGAATTGGTCAAGCTAACGCCTGTCGGTGGCTCGGCAGGGAAACTGTTAGAACCACTCGAGGCGGACACATACGCTGCACTCGAGGTTCACGATCCATTTCGAGCCGACCTTCCGAAAGCGAAATCACTTGAAGATGTATGGCCGCTAGCCGTTTTGGTCGGTGCCGTCCTCTTCTTCGCAGACGTCTTTGTCCGACGCGTCGCCGTCGATTTCATTGCACCATGGAAATGGTTAATCGCTCGGCTGCGAAGAACCGAAACGGCAGCTGATGTGCAACGCCGAACCAGTTTGGATCGACTTCGTTCGAGCAAGTCGGATGTGGTCGACGAAATCGATAAACAAAAGGCCGCCACGACGTTCGTTGTGGATCCGGCGACGAATAGCTCAGATGGTTCCAGTGCAGCCGCTGAATTCTCCGGAGCGAAACCAACCTCATCGGGAACACTGAAGAGTGATTCATCAGCGACTTCCATGGCACCCTCCAAAGAGGACGAATCGTACACCGCTCGTCTGCTCGAAGCCAAACGCCGCGCACGGGACAAGAATGGTTAGCCTACTGATATTGGTCCAGTTACAATGCACGCCAAGAGTATTACTCCCCTCGCCCATTCTTATGGGAGAGGGGTCGGGGGTGAGGGTCTAAATGGGCGATGATCGATATCTGATTTTGAAATCGATGATCTCCAAAGAAAGAACATCCGCCTATTCCGCTCATCTCCGACCCTGTCCCTTGTTTTTTGCAACACACTTACTTTACAACTCCTTCATTTCATATCACTATGACGAATATTACCGATGCCGCCGAGATGCAGAAGCTCGCGGAACAATTCCGACAACGTTACGCTTCTGTTCGAGAACAGATTGGACGAGTCATCGTTGGTCATGACGACATCGTACACGGTGTACTCACCGCGATGTTTGTGGGCGGACATTGCTTGTTGGAAGGCGTCCCCGGCTTGGGAAAAACCATGCTCATCCGAACGCTTTCGGAAACGATGAACCTTGACTTCAATCGCATTCAATTCACGCCAGACTTAATGCCTTCCGACATTCTTGGAACCAACATGATTGTTGAGAACGAGGCAGGTCGACGCGCTTTCGAGTTCCAAAAAGGACCGATCTTCACTCAGATCTGTCTGGCTGATGAAATCAATCGAGCAACTCCAAAAACACAATCGGCGTTGTTGGAAACGATGCAAGAAGGAACCGTCACGGTGTCTGGTCATCGTTACGAACTGAAGAAACCCTTCTTCGTACTAGCAACGCAAAACCCAATCGAACAAGAAGGTACCTATCCTCTTCCAGAAGCCCAATTAGACCGCTTCATGTTCAAGTTGGTCGTGGGTTACTCGGGTCGCGAAGAGCTCAACACGATCATCGATCGTACGACGAGAGGGACGATTGTAACGCCTGATAAGGTGATGGATGGGACTGAAATTATCAAGTGGCAGCAGCTTGTTCGCCAAGTCATTCTTGCGCCGCATGTCCAAGACTATATCGCGCGCTTGATACTTGCAACGCATCCCGAAGGCCCCCATGCCATCGACGCAACGAATCAGTTTGTGCGTTGGGGGGCTAGCCCTCGCGGTGCGCAAACGATCGCGCTGGCTTCGAAAGTTCGAGCACTTCTTGAGGGCCGGTACAACGTGAGCTTCGAAGATATTCGTCGTGTTTATCTCCCCGCCATGCGGCATCGCGTGGTTCTCAATTTCGAAGCCCAATCCGAAGGCTTATCGACCGACAAAGTCTTGCTCGATATTCTCGAAAAAGTTCCCGAGAAGGGCGATTGATTTCGAGATTTCCTTGTGAAACGCAACCCGCAACGATTTCGGCCACAGATTGGTAACGGACACGAGCTTTAGTCGCTAGCCGATATCTGCCGCAAGCAGGCATTGGTCTCTACATATCTTCACCCTCCCGCACGCGGGAGGGTCGAGCGCAGCGAGGGGAGGGCAGTTCTTACGAACGCTACTCGCCCCCTCCCCGAAGCCTCGTCCCTCGGCTTCACCCTCCCTTGGGAGGGTGAAGGTTAGAATGGTCAAAAGTGTGTAGAGTCCAACGCGTAATCGGAGAAGGTTAACGACTACATTGAAAATTGCGGATCCGAAACTAGGTGAATTTCCTAGGCCGTTTTCTCGAATTCATGCAATAGCCGATTTTGCAATACGGCACTCACTATTCGACGCGAAGACGAAATTCTCGATGCGTGATATCTTGGGGGACTTCACCGCTTGCCTAAAGTACCGATAGTTTCGATCTGAGCCGGTCCTGGCGAGCGACAAGAGAAAGAGTCTGGATGTCGATATTGAATTTACCGATCGTGGTGCGCGGCGCGCGAGAGCATAATCTGCGCGATGTTGACGTTGCCTTACCACGAAACCAACTGATTTGCTTTACCGGCGTCTCGGGAAGTGGAAAAAGCTCGCTGGCCTTCGATACGATCTTTGCCGAAGGTCAACGTCGGTACCTCGAAAGCCTCTCGACCTACGCTCGGCAATTTATCGGGCAGCTTCCAAAGCCAGATGTCGATTTCCTTTCTGGGCTCAGCCCATCAATTTCGATTTCGCAAAAATCGAGTGGCCACAACCCTCGCAGTACCGTTGGCACGATGACAGAGATTCAGGACTTTCTTCGAGTCCTCTTTGCGCGCGTGGGTACTGGCTATTGTCCATCTTGCGATTGCCCGATCACAGCTCAGACTCGCGATCAGATCGTGGCTAGAATTGGTCAGCTTCCGACGGAACCAACGTACGTTGTCTTGGCGCCCATCGTGCGCGGTCAAAAAGGGGAGTATCGCGAACTGTTTGAAGAGCTTCGCAAGCAAGGCTTTAATCGAGCCAGGGTCGACGGCAAGATTATCACTTTGAACGACCCACCGACGCTCGAAAAATTGCTTAAACACACGATCGAAGTCGTCGTGGATCGAATTCAGCTTGGCAATAGCGGTCGACAACGGATTGCTGAAGCCGTCGATACGGCTATTCGGATGGGCGAAGGAACGATGTTGGTGGTACCGATCGATGATGAAGCCAACGAAATTGTATTCTCTGCCGACTACGCTTGCCCGAAGTGTGGAACATCGTACCCACCACCCAGCCCACAACTAATGAGCTTCAATTCGCCTCTTGGCATGTGTCAGGCGTGTAACGGCTTGGGCGAACTCTATACGATGGATCCGGCTCTGCTGATTCCAGACGATAAAAAATCGCTGCGGCAAGGCGCGGTCGTTCTGCTTGGCAAATGGACGCAGATGTCGCGCTGGCAACGCATTGCATTGCAAAGCGTTTCGAACGGGATCGAACCTATCCTTGGTATGAAAAAGGGCGAACTAATTACGACTCCTTGGCGTGATTTATCGGATGAAGCGAAGACGATTTGGCTTTACGGGACTGGTGAACGGACAATTACCTACACGGTTCGCGGTGGTTCGAATCCGAAAAAGTTTGGGGCACAATTTGCAGGCATCATTCCGCAATTGGTTTCAGCCTGGAACAATTTCAAAAACCCGATGCAAAAACGCCAATACGAAAAGTATATGCATCAACTGCCGTGCAGTGTCTGTCACGGGGCAAGGTTGAATGCTCAGGCTCGGTTTGTGAAGTTGGCATCGCATACAAGGGTTGATTCCGAGCAGAGTGTTCCTGCAAGTAAGTCGAAAAGGGCAAAGAAATCGACGAACGCTTCTATCGCAAAAGTGAGCAAGAGCCTGTCCGGAAAACGCGACCCCTCACCCCCCAACCCCCTCTCCCCGAAGCGGGGCGAGGGGGAAGAAGGTAATGTCTCTCAGTCTTTTGGCCGCGCGGCGATTTGGCGATCGCTTCCAGAAATTGGGCACTTGGCACTGGGCGATGCTTTGCGTTTCTTTGAGAAGATTGAACTCAATGAGCTTCAAACCAAAATAGCTGGCGAAGCACTCAAGGAGATCAAATCGAGATTGAGCTTCTTGCTCGATGTTGGTCTCGGCTACCTTTCGTTAGATCGGACGGCTCCGACTCTTTCCGGTGGCGAGTCGCAGCGTATTCGCTTGGCGTCGCAGATCGGAGCTGGCTTAGTAGGAGTCACCTACGTGCTTGACGAGCCGTCGATCGGGCTTCATCCACGCGATAACGATCGTTTGTTGTCAGCGCTGAAGCGACTACGGGATCTTGGCAATACGGTCCTCGTTGTCGAACACGATGAGGATACGATGCACGCCGCGGATACGCTCGTCGATTTTGGTCCGGGTCCAGGTGTGCGTGGTGGCAAGTTAATTGCACAAGGCTCAGCTGATGACCTCATGGCCAGCCATGAGAGCCTCACCGGACAGTACATGAGTGGTCGATTGACGGTTCCTTCGCCTGAAAAGCGGCGCAAAGGGAGCGGGAAAAAGTTGAAGCTCCGGAGCGTCATAAAGAACAATATCCTAGATATCGACGTCGAATTACCCTTGGGCTGTTTCATTTGTGTGACGGGCGTGAGTGGAAGTGGCAAGAGTTCGTTGATCACCGAAGTCCTGACTCCACTCCTGCTCAACAAGTTGAATGGAGCGGAAAAAGAAGCGAGTGGTTATGAATCGGTCTCGGGGTTAGAACATCTCGACAAGATTATTGACATCGATCAAAGCCCCATCGGCCGCACGCCACGCAGCAATCCTGCGACCTATGTTAAAGTCTTCGACGAGATTCGTGATCTCTATGCAAAACTTCCGAAATCGAAGAAGCGAGGTTACTTGCCGGGGAGATTCAGCTTCAATACGACCGGCGGTCGCTGCGAAGCGTGCGAAGGGAACGGTTCGAATCGGCTCGACATGGAGATGCTGGCCGATCTTTGGATCACGTGTCCGGTATGCAACGGACGACGCTACGATCATGAAACGTTGAATGTTCTCTTCAAAGGAAAATCGATTGCCGATTGCTTGGAGATGGATATCCAAGACGCGTTGATACACTTCGATGCGATCCCCAAGATCCGAGAAAAACTCCAGACACTGCATGATGTCGGCTTAGATTATCTCAAGCTTGGCCAGCCATCACCGACGCTTTCTGGCGGTGAGGCGCAGCGGATCAAGCTTTCTAAAGAATTGAGCCGACGGTCGACGGGCAAGACGTTGTATGTCCTCGACGAGCCGACAACGGGGCTCCATTTTCATGATATTGCGATGCTTTTGAAGGTTTTGCAAAGCCTTGTTGAGCGTGGCAACACAGTCATCGTGGTGGAACACAACTTAGACCTGATTCAAGCTGCCGATTGGATTATCGATCTGGGACCAGAAGGGGGTGCCGCTGGCGGGCAGATCATCGACATGGGGACACCGGAGCATTTGGCCAAGAACAAGCAATCGGCGACCGGGGTCGCGTTGGCGAAGTATTTTGCTTCGGTCAAAGAAAAGTTAAGTCGGAATAGCTCGACCGCAAAACATAAAGTTTCGCTTTCCAAAGTGGAATCGGAGACGCAAGCGGGGGAAGTATTGAAGCCGCTGAAGGCGAGTTCGAAGAAGTCGGCTATCGTCGCAGGCTCAAAGGGTACGAAGCCGGTTATCGGTTTGAGTGATTTGATTGTGCAAGGAGCGGAAACGCATAACTTGCAGTCAGTTGATCTTCGGTTGCCGCATGGTCTGATGACGGTATTCTGCGGTAAGAGTGGTAGCGGAAAAACATCGCTCGCCTTCGACACTATCTATGCTGAAGGGCAACGTCGTTATACCGAAAGCCTCAGTTCTTATGCTCGGCAATTCGTAGGGCAAATGCCAAAGCCTATTGTGCACAAAGTCGAAGGGCTGGCACCGTCGATCGCATTGGAGCAACGGAAGCTGGGGCATACACCGCGATCAACCGTCGGTACTGTCACGGAAATCTACGACTACTTCCGAGTGCTGATGGCTCGATTAGCAACGATGCATTGTCCTCAGTGTGATCGGCCCGTCGAAACGCAAACGCTCGATCAAATCGTGGAGAACGTGATGAGCCTTCCCAAGGGGACGAAGGCGATGATTCTGGCTCCGATGGATGGCGAGAGTGGTCGCGAGATCGTACTCGACGAGAGTTTTTTCGCTGATCTTCAGGCTCGGGGATTTGTGCGTGTTCGGATCGATGGAAAAACAACTCTCATCGACGAACGACCAGAACTCGCGGCGCGCGGTCGATATCGGCTTGAAGTCGTGGTCGACCGAGTCGCGATTGACTCGGCCAATCGCGGTCGATTGACCGATAGCCTTGAAACGGCTCTCGATCTTGGCAAAGGCACAATTCGATTGGCTATCGCCGATGACAAGCGATCCGAAGAAAAATGGGAAACGCAGACCCATTCACTCACGATGGCTTGTCATCCGTGCGGCATCTCCTATCAGCCGCTGACGCCGCATAGTTATTCCTTTAATACACCGGTTGGATGGTGCGAAGATTGCGATGGTTTAGGGATTCGGCGAGGTACCAATCCGGCTGCATTGATGGATGCCTCGAAATCGTTGCTTGAAGGGGGCGTCTTACTTTGGCCTAGCTTGGATCAAATGCTAGGACGACAAATGCTGGACGTTTTCTGTGAAACCACTGGGATTCCAGGTGATCAACCGATTGGATTGCTGAACATCAAACATCGCAATGCATTGCTCTTTGGAACGGGCGATCAGCAATTTTCGATGCCGAATTTTACATTCCGATACCGAGGGCTCTATCCGACGTTGGACGTTGCGGCTCGAACCAGCCCCGCCGCTCGCTTTCGATTGGAATCGTACACGGCCGAAGTCGAATGTATCTCCTGTCGCGGTTCGCGGCTCCGCCCCGAAGCCGCCAAAGCGCGATTGCGCGGCGTGACAATTGCGGAGATCGTCAACATGTCGTTAAGTGAACTGCAGACGACAATGCAAAGCTGGAAGCTGGACAAACGCGAACAGAAGATTGCCGGTGAACTGATTCGCGACGTTCAGTCGAGGATTGGCTTCCTAATCGAGATCGGCTTGGACTATCTCTCACTCTCTCGTGCCGCGAATTCCTTGAGCGGCGGTGAGGCGCAGCGGATTCGCTTGGCGGCTCAGCTCGGCAGCGGACTATGTGGCGTGCTTTATGTACTCGACGAACCGACGATTGGGCTGCATCCGCGAGACAACCATCGATTGCTGAAAGCTCTTCATCGATTACGGGATCTTGGAAATTCGTTGATCGTTGTTGAACATGATCGAGATGTCATTGCGGGGAGTGATCAGGTATGCGATTTTGGTCCCGGTTCGGGGATCGATGGCGGACGCATTGTGGCGCAAGGGAATCCTAAAAAGATTTCTCGTGAAACAGGGAGCGTGACCGGTCCCTTTCTCAGCGGCAAGAAATCGATTCCAATTCCAAAGACTCGCCGCCATACGACGCCTATGGAGGCGATCGGAAAACGTAAAAAGAAGGCTGATGACATCGCTCGTGAGTCGACTGGTACGAGCTGGTTGAGTATCCGCGGAGCCAAAGCCAATACCTTACGCGATATTGATGTCGATATTCCGTTGCGTTGCTTAGTTTCCGTCACGGGGCCGAGCGGTTCAGGTAAGAGCAGTCTAATCAATGATATTCTTTATCCGGCCTTGGCTCGGCGGCTGCATCGAGCTCAACTGCAAGCCGGTCCTCATCGATTGATCGAAGGTTGGAAGCAGATCGATAAAGTCGTGCGAGTGGATCAATCGCCGTTAGGTTCTTCGCCGTCGTCAACGCCTGCGACTTATACGGGGGTTTTTGATCTCATTCGCGAACTCTATTCCAAACTTCCCGATGCCAAAGTTCGCGGTTTTACTCCTCGGCAGTTTAGTTTCAATGTCCCGGGTGGCCGTTGTGAGAAGTGCGAGGGAAATGGTCAATGCCGCATCGAGATGCACTTTTTGCCCGATGTATGGGTCGAATGTGATGCGTGTCATGGTAAGCGTTTCAACGAGGAAACGCTCACCGTTCGTTTTCAAGGGAAGTCGATTCACGACGTGCTTGTGATGAAAATTTCGCAAGCTCGTGAACTGTTCGCGAATATCCCTAAGATCCGGCGAATCCTTGCCACGCTTTGCGACGTTGGCTTGGACTATCTTTCATTGGGTCAGTCGGCGGCGACATTGAGCGGCGGTGAAGCTCAACGAGTGAAATTGGCGGCAGAACTTGCACGGCCGGCAACGGGCAAGACACTTTATCTGCTCGATGAGCCGACGACTGGATTGCACTTTGAAGACATTGCCAAACTTCTGAACGTTTTGCATCGGTTGGTCGACGTCGGAAATACGGTCGTGGTGATCGAGCACAATCTCGATGTGATCAAATCGTCGGATTGGGTAATCGAGCTTGGTCCGGACGCAGGTTGGCAGGGTGGGCAGCTTGTTTTTGCCGGCCTGCCGGAGGACTTAGTCGCATACGCCCGCGGTACTTCACCCGACACGGATTCCACACGCGTTGGCGAGAAGCAAGCCAGCTACGAGATAGGAAAATCGAGCCCCCAGCTACGTTGTCACACGGGCGAAGCCTTGGCCGCAATTCTCGATGCTGGCCCATACGTCGAACGAGTGCCTTACGATCCGAATACCGAGTGGGCCAAACTGCCGGGGGACCAGAGTTTCAACGACATTGCTAAACAAAGCCTTTCTCCATGGCAAGTCGATGGTCGAAAATGGCATCTCGAAACGGGGCTTGATCGGAAAGGGAAACCAGTCCTGTGGGATCGTTCGATGCTAACACCTTTAGTCGAAAAGATTGAAGCTTCGGGAGTCTTCGGAGAAATTGACTGGAATTCAAACAGTCTGTTTGAAGTCCCTTCAAAAATTAAAGCGCGAGGCTGGTTTTTGCACGCGTTTACGGCCGAATCGCCGTGGCTCAAACTGAAGTTTCGGATCCCCAAGGGGTATTTTACGAAAGCCCAGCTTTTGGAAATGTTTAAGTTGCCCCCCCTGTCCCAAATGGAAGGCATTCATGCTTACAATCGAGAAGCACGATGTTATGTGGAGGTCGCCGCGGATTGGCTCGAGCTTGAATTGCGGTTGTATCTTCGTGAGGAACTCGACAATTCTAAAACGTGGAAATGGTTAGATCAGGCAATGAACGCCTTTGATGAGGCAACTTCCGATCACTGAGGGGGAAGATGAAAGAGAAGCGGCGGCAGAAGTTAAGGTCCATCGTCTACGCGATGCGAGAGCTGAATGATTTTTCGACCGACGATGCAAAGCTCGTTTGTCATGATAGTGCTCCGAGCTATGTTACTCGCACGATCAATCAACTGGTGAAAAGTGGCTTTTTAGATCAGTATCGAGCCGACGGGAAGAGCAAGCAGACGCTGCGGTGGATCGATCATCAGCTTGATAAGATCGATCAGTGGATTGCAAAACAAGTTCACGGCGAACAAGTCAAAGAAAGTCCTGAATCCGATCGGCCTCGGGAAGTTTTGATGCGATTGGGTACCGACAAGCTACCTCTGGAAAGTCTCTTAGCCATCTTGATACGAACGGGGGTTCCTGGGGAATCGTGTGTGCAAGGGGCTCGACTCTTAGCGAATCGTTTCGCATCGCGGTTGCATGAACTCCCTGAGGCCAGCATCCAGGAGCTCAAAGAGATTAGCCGCGCGATTCGCAAAGACAGTTATTGTCAAATCATGGCTGGTATCGAACTGGGTCGACGCATTGCTTTGCTAAAAGAACAGCTTTTGGAAGAGCAAATTCGTATCAAGAGTTCGGATGACGCGGTTCGCTACTGCATGAAAGTCTTTCATCGATTGGCCATCGACGGCAAGCAGGAGCAATTTCATGTGGTAACGCTTGACACGCAGCATGGTCCGATCAACCATCACTTGATCACAGTCGGGACGCTTGACGCCAGTTTGGTCCATCCTCGGGAAGTTTTTCGACCGGCGATTCGGGATGCTGCGGCCGCGATCCTTTTAGTGCATAATCATCCGTCCGGCGACCCGACTCCGAGCAAAGAAGATCGGGCTGTTACTCGCAAACTGAAGGAAGTCGGTGAATTAGTCGGCATTCGCGTGCTCGATCATATTATCGTTGCCCGCGAGTGCGGACGCAGTTTAATGGCTGATGGATAGAAAGAATCAATGTGGTCACTTGGAGTCTTTTAGATTTTTTCCCCGATCCGTTTCTCATCAGTGTTCTCGATGTAGGTGCCGCACTGTTGGAACCACCGCCCTATCAGGGATTGATCAACGCCAAACGCTGTCGCGTGATTGGATTTGAACCGAACGAGGGGGAGTGTCAGCGACTGAATCAGGTTTTTGGAGCTCCGCATCGTTTTTTTCCGTATTATATTGGCGATGGGCAGCCTGGCACCTTTTACGAAACCAATTGGGCTCCAACATGTTCGCTCTTTGAACCAAACACACCGCTATTGCAGTGCTTCTCGAGTTTCGAACAAGCCGTGGCGCTGGTTGCACAACACGCGGTAGAGACAGTTCGATTAGACGATTTCGATTCCATCCAGGATATCGATTTTTTTAAGATTGATATTCAGGGTGGCGAGTTCGCTGTTTTTCAGAATGCGACGCGACTTTTGCAAAGCGTGACCTTGATTCAAACTGAAGTGAATTTTGTCGAGCTCTACAAGAATCAGCCGTTGTTTGCAGACGTCGATTTGTTCCTTCGATCGCAAGGTTTTCAACTACACAAACTGGGGAACATTCACACGAGAGCATTCATGCCACTGGTCATCAATAATGACCCAACGCAAGGACTTGGACAGGCACTTTGGACCGATGCGTTTTACGTGCGCGACTGGATGAAAATTGACGCGATCCCTTCCGACAAGCTTAAGAAGCTTGCGATCGTTCTTCACGAGGTCACCAAGTCTTATGACCTTGTCCATGTCGTGCTCCAAGCGTACGACAAGCAAGTCGGATCGGCGATTGCGCCCGCGTATCTTGGGCGATTGGTCGCTCCGCCAAGCACGACTTGAAGCTATTCGGATGGTTGTGGCGAGTGTTTTGGAAACGAATGTATCGGAAGTTTAAAGTGTATCGAAAAGTTCTTTAGTTCGGGGAAGATCCCGTGCTCATAACGCTTCTGTCGTCGCTTTTTGGCGATCTATGAGCCTCGTTGTTCCATTTCGTTTCTTGTACACGTTATGCTCGTAGTGCGAACGAAAGGGAAATGGAATGACTGTCCAATTGCATGTGGTGGATGCCTTTACGAATCGGCCGTTCTCGGGAAATCCGGCGGCAGTTTGTGTGTCAATGAACATTGCTCCGACACATGGATGCAGCTTGTCGCCGCAGAGATGAATTTATCCGAAACGGCTTTTGTTCAGCCCATGAAAGGAGGATTTTCGCTTCGCTGGTTTACGATTTCACCGCTTATCAAGCGAGTTCCCGTGGCGGAATCGTGAAGTTGAGCGTCCGGGGCGATCGTGTTCTTTTACGCGGTCAATCGATCCTCATGAGCCAAATCACCCTGTCGGATCAGGTAGTTATGTCGTGAAGCGTTCGCGGATACAATCTTGATATGTGAATGGAGCCATGAAACGAACCTAGTTGACTGAGAATTTGCCAAATGCGAGCCGATCAAACTTTTCTTCGACGGGAGTGGATGTCGCTTGGCCTGGGTGCGGGATGTGTCGCGGCTCTCACTTGCAATGCCTTGGGAGAATCGACCAAGCGACCGCGGATTTTATTGCGATCATCGTGGCAGACGGTCAATATTGGCGACATTGCCCATACGCCTGGGGTGTTGGCGTTGCTTGAAAAGTACATTCCTGAGGCGGAAGTTCGATTGTGGCCGAGCAGTGTCGCCGACGGTGTCCAAGAGATGCTGCAAGTTCGCTTTCCAAAGGTGTCGATTGTTCAATCTTCGAGCGAGGTGAAGCTGGCCATGGAGGAATGCGATTTCTTGCTGCATGGCTCGGGCCCCTCTTTGGTAGCGGAGAAAGATGTCGTTCGTTGGATGAAAGAAGCCCAAAAGCCGTTCGGAGTTTATGGGATCACACTGCCGCAAACAAGTTCATCCAGTACGAAAGCGACACCCAGCGAAGTCTTAGAAAAGACGATTGATGTGCTCAATCAGGCTGAGTTTGCGTTCTTTCGCGACTCGCGCTCGCTGTCGTTTGCGAGAGAGCTTGGCTGCAGTTGCCCCATCATGGAATTTGGACCCGATGGTGCGTTCGGAACCGACTTGCGCGACCAAGAAAAGGCTGACAGCTTCTTAGAGGCCAATCAATTAGAGCATGGAAAGTTTCTCTGCTGCATTCCACGCTTGCGTTATACGCCTTACTGGTTGATTGCTTCCAAGAAACAAAAGCTCGACGAAACGAAGCATGCCCGAAACGAGGCCCTGAAAGAGCATGATCACGCTCCGCATCGTGAAGCCATCATTCGCGTCGTCCGCGAGACTGGCTTGAAGGTTCTGATTTGTCCTGAAGATCAGACGCAAATGGCGGTTGGCAAGGAATTGCTCTACGATCCTTTGCCAGATGATGTAAAAGGGCGCGTTGTATGGCGGCCGAATTATTGGTTGACGGGTGAAGCTCTTTCGACCTATATCCGAAGCGCGGGCCTGTTCGGCAACGAAATGCACTCTCCTATCATGTGTATTGGAAATGGGATTCCCGCGATTGTGTGTCGTTGGTCTGAGCAAACTACCAAGGGATTGATGTGGCGTGACATCGGATTGAAAGACTGGCTATTCGATTTCGACAGCGAAGACGACGTCAAACGATTGCCGGAAACGGTGGTCGCGATGGCCAAGGACCCGATTGCGGCTAAGGAAAAAACGATGAAAGCCAAAGCTTTTGTCGAACAACGTCAGCGTGATACGATGCGCGTACTGGCTGCGAAGCTAAATAGCCTTATCGCAAAGCGCTAATTCGACTGTCCCAAATTTCTCCGGAAGCGATAATCGCATTGATAACACGAAGCGCAAGCGAGTGGTTT
>JANOAI010000246.1:0-29531 GCA_031411055.1 Pirellulaceae bacterium | reverse complement strand
TTGCATTCGATGAATTGACGCATTTCACCGCTCGACAGTTCTGGTATGTCTGGTCGAGAAGTCGAAGCGTTGGCACCATCGCCCCTTATCTTCGGGGAACATGCAACCCCGAGCCGGGTTCGTGGGTCGCTAGTCTACTTGAATGGTGGATCGACCCGGTATCAGGATTTCCGATTCCCGAGCGATCCGGAGTGATACGGTACTTTATTCGCGACGAGGACGATTCCCTTTTGTGGGGCGATACGTTTGACGATCCGGCCTTCAAAGGAAGGCGGCCAATCTCTTTGACGTTCATACCGGCAAAGCTCTCCGACAATCGAATTCTTACCGATAAAGACCCAGCCTACGAAGACAAGCTACGATCACTTCCGAGAGCAGAACGCGAGGCTTTACTTGGTGGCAATTGGTTAAGCCAAGAATCCGGCGTATTCGATCCGAGCTGGTTCAAAGAACGGTATATCGTCCTGCAGGATGGCTCTCTTCAGACGATGCTGAAGGGTGAAGCGGTCAACATCGCCCCGACCGAGTTGAAGCGGTGGGCGATTATCGATACCGCGGGAACTTCACGCGAACGAGCTGAAGAGGATCGTGGCCGGGATCCGAGCTGGTCCGTCATGACGATTTGGGATTATGCGAGGGAGCGAAATCTTCTTTTCCTTCGCAGCATGATGCGAATTCGAGCCGAGTACCCTGAGCTAAAAGAGCGTTTCTCCAACCATGCGAGTCTGTGGAACGTTCGCAAGGTTTTGATTGAGAACGCGCACTTTGGTCCAGCCTTGGCCAAAGAATTCAAAGGGCCGATGATCGAATTGATTGGCCCGAAGATAAGCGGAATGGCGGAAAATCATCGAGGTGCGAAACTCGAGCGCGCCGTCGCATCGGGCTGTATTCAACGCGCTGAAGACGGTTTGATACGCTTGCCAGAAACGAACGACCCTTGGATACGGGAATATCTCAATGAGCACACGGCGTGGAAAGGGCGGCCAACGGAGCCAGCCGACGCAATCGACAATACCAGCTATGCAAGCTGGTACGCAAAGAAGCAACAAGCCTCCCAATGGGGCGGACCAATTTCAACCAGAAGGTGATCCAATGGCACAAGCGATCGAATCGAAACCAGCATCGAACGTCGAAGAGATTCTGACGTACTCGGAGATAGCTCGAAGAATCGGTAAGTCTCGACAGACAGTCAAGAATTGGGCGGATAGCGGGTTGATTCCTATCGTGCGATTGCCTTCCCGGTTGCCCGGCGTGAGGCTTCGAGATGTTGAAAGCCTGCTTTCGTTCTCCGAATCGCTTCGGTAAGCCTGTCCAATTTGTCGAATCTGTCCATTTCGTCCAATCTGTCCAGCAAAATTCTTTGCGAGTATTGAAGTCGCCTGAACGCTTTCTCATCATGCGTTCATGACGACGTTGAAGAAGACGATTTTGAAAGTTGGCGAGTACAAAGCTCGCGAAGGTCAAGTCGTCGTAACGCCAGAGCGACTCAAACATTTCGAATCTCAAGTCAAGAGGCTGCAAGACCTAGGTTACGCAATTCCAATGCACTGGAACCATCCTGCCGACATCGGCGAGTTGGAGCCAATCAGAGAGAAGGATTTAACCGGCGGGTCTCGCGGCGCTCAAAACACGGTCGGAAAGTTAAACTCGTTTCGCGTTTCTGAAGACGGTCAGTCAGCGGAAATCGTGGTTGAGACTTTAACGCGGGATGCAACCGAAAAAGCTTCCAACAACGCGGTCTATGTTTCACCTGTAATTTTTGAACAGTGGGCCGATGGGACTGGCCAAACATATTCAGACATCATCGGGTCCGTCGATTTAGTTGACTACCCGGTTGATTACTCACAATCAAAATTTGAACCCGCTGTCATAACGATGGCTATTCGGCTCAATTCAACACCAACAATTTATCGGATGTCAACCGCTATGGATGATGAAAACAAAGACACCGCCAAAGACACTCCCGCAGGCGACGAAGCCGGTTCTTCAAGCTCGACCAATCTCAAGGATGTTATCAGCGCGCTAGCAACGCTCAAGATCGTTCTTCCGGAAGATACTACCCCGGACAATCTTCTCGATCGACTCCATACCGCGTTGCTCACCGCAGCTGCTCAAACTGGCGTCGATACCGACCCTGACGACAATGCCCCCGGAGATCAAAGTACCGTGGCTACCCCCGCGATTCAAACCATGTCCCTGGAAACCAAAGCGGCTGTCCAGTATGCGACCACCATGCACCGCAAGGAGGTTGCGCGTCGTCTTGATTCGCTCCATGCGAGCGGACGTATCAGCGATGTAGAGCTTCGCGACCGTACTCCAAAAATCGGAGTCCTCAAGCTCAGTCTCGATAGTGCGGGTCAACCCGAAGTTTCCGCAATCGAACAATTCATCGAATCGCGTGAAGCCATCCCTGAAGGATCGTTCACCAACTCGAAATACAAGCCTCAATCGGTCAGTCAGCTACGACGCATGAGCGTTGTTGAACCTCCGAACGGCGACGGGCCAAGCCCTGAACGAATTGACGAACTCGTCAAAGCGATGACGAAGTAACCCCTTAACTCAATCAATCCTTGTTTCATTGAGGGTGGCACCAAAGTGAGACACAAATGCAATTTGGCGTTCAACCTCAAGCTGATGCTCTGGTTACTCGGCCTGTGCTTTTCGTAAGCGAAGGACGTACCCGGGTTTCATTGGTCCCTCGATTACTCGCGGGAACGGCTCGCGATGCGGTCAACACTCCGACAACGGTTTTGCGAGGTGGAAACCTCCTCGGCAAGATCACCTCGGGCGGAAAGCTAAAAGAACTTAACCCGGCCTCGTCGGATGGTAGCCAGACCTTTTATGGCTTGCTGATTGACGATGTGCGAGTGGTTGACGCGAACGGTACCAACCAGGACCAGCAAGTTCGCGTTGCCACGTCGGGAGACGTCAAGGCGTCAATGTTGCTAGTCAACGGAGCTGCCCTAATTGGCCACGCTTCCGAAACCACTATTCGCGCTGCCATGCGAGCCAAGTTTTTCATTTTCGACGACGAGTAATCGACGTCACAACCCAAACCATTTTACTTCGTTGCATTGAGGGTGGCACCAAGATGAGCGAAAGATGCCCAATACTTTTCAAGACGTCTTCAATCCGATCGTTCTGACGCGAGTCATTTCTCAGCGAATTGAAGCCAGCCATTCCCTGTTGCGACGTTTTGGCGTTCAACCGGGTGGACCAAACGAACTCAATTACGGCCATGGTCGAAACGGATCGTACAACATTTTCAACGCGACCTTGCAAGTCGCCTCGGGAAAGATGCCTGGAACGGCTGCCGGTCGACGTGCGCCGCAAACGGCTTCCAAGGTTCCGTTCGTCTATCCTCGATTGTTCGATTCGATTCCGCTGTTGGCTGAAGACATCAACAACATCGCGAAGATCGACGATCCGGCACAACGCGACAAGGCAGGAACGAACTTCATCGCCCGCCAAACTCAGTACCTCGCTCAACTGGCGGGCAACTGGCGAACGGCCATGCTTGTCGGTACGCTTCGCGATTCCCTCTATTACATCGCTGATGGTGAGACTTGGCATTGGACCTACGATTCATCCGGTGCAGCCGGTCAAATCGCAACGAGTATGCCTGCCGGTAACAAGTCACAGCTCAACATGGTTGGCGCTGGGAATATCATTTCGGCAACTTGGGCGAATCCGGCAACGGACATTCCTAGTCACTTGCTGGCAATCCATGCAGCCTTTCAGCAACTCAGCGGGAGCGGTTTGCAGAGCGTCATGGTTCAGTCGAGCCTTTGGAATTCGATCATCAGCAACGATCACGTTCGTGATTTGGCTGGTACTTCGGTCGCTCCTTTCACGATGTACGATCTTGAAAGCGGGACTGGCCCCGATGGCAAGCCTTACAAAACTCAAATCGGCAAGCTCAATTGCGTGCCTTGGGTCGACTTCTATATTACCGATGAAGGCCTCGAAGTCGGTAAGCCAGGTTCGGCCACGTTCACGAAACACGTTCCGAACAACTCAGCGATCTTCATGGGCTCGGATGTTTCCGGTGGCGACATTGCTTGCTACGTCGGTGGTGAGCCGATCGCTGAAGTGGACGGGGGTCCAAAAGTTGAGAAATTCGGCCTCAATAGTTGGTCGCGAGAACTCTCGAACCCGACTATCACGGAGCTGTTTGCTCTCGACAATGCGTTGGTCGTCAACCAAGTACCGAAGAACGTCGCTATCGGGACGGTCGTATTCTAAGTCGAGGCTACCGGTGGCGTACTGCACAGTCGATGACTTAAAGAACTTCTTCAGCACCTCAGGTGTTGAAGCGTTCACGGATCAAGACACGCGGGGGTCTAACCAGGCGACTCAAGACTGTATTGATCAAGCTACCGACGAAATCAACATTTTTGTTTTACGTCGGTACGAAATTACCGTAGCTGAAACTTCGAAAATGCTCAAACGTTGGTGTATCGTTCTCACGACCTTCTTCCTCTGCGAAAGCCGAGGATGCCCGGTACCCGATTCGATTGCCGCTGAAGCTCAACGCATCAACGACCGCTTAGAAAAAATCCAGTCAGGTGAATTTCGTTTGCCGGGAGTAATGCAGAAAGCCATCGGATCAAGCAGCCCGACCTTCAGCAATCTGACGGTTGATCGTCGATTCGGATCGAACCAAGTTCGAGTCGTCCAGCAAGCCAGCTCGAACATCCCGAGCCAGCTTGGTCAAGACTTCGCGGGAGGGTTCTATGGTCAGTAGAGTCTACTTCCGAGGAACTCGCGAGCAAGCCCGAGCGATCATCGACGAAGTCCGAGCCTCGCTTGTTGGCAGTGGCCCCGACCGGTTTCGTATCGCTGAGGCAACTCACACCGCTATCGGCTTACAAGCTCTGAAAGATGTCAAGAAAGACTTCATTCGCAAAGCTCGCGGTGGGGTCGGTGAAGATGGCGTTCAGTGGCCAAGGCTATCACCGGAGACGCTTGCCTATTCGCGACGATTCGGAAAAGGGGAAGAGGCCGCATTGAAAAAAGCTGCCGGACTCGGTCGAGCCAATCGCTACGCGCCGACCGGAAAAGGCTTGCTCACCAAAGCTCAACTCGAATCGTGGAAAAAGCATTTCCGAATCGCTTTAGCGTTGTTCGCTGCAAATCACCCCGTGCCGGATGCAACCAGTATCGCCGCTG
Organism: Pirellulaceae bacterium; assembly: GCA_031411055.1. Taxonomy (GTDB): domain Bacteria; phylum Planctomycetota; class Planctomycetia; order Pirellulales; family Pirellulaceae; genus JAIYDQ01. Next base: position 24,359 of record JANOAI010000246.1, on the reverse strand, counting down.
CAATCGCTTGGAAGCGAGTCAAGGAAGAGGGTGCCAAGACCAAACTTGAAGTCTATGGCAACCGTGCCCACGAAGTGCTACGCGATACCGGGGTTCTTTTAAACTCGCTCAGCCCTGGCAAGCTTGGCGGCGATGGCGTTACCTACGCTAAGCCAAACGGACCTGGTGGAAACGACCAGGTCTTTCAACACTTGGCCAACGGAGTGATTATCGGGACGAACGTTCCCTACGCGAAATTCCACCAATCTGGAGAACCGCGTAAGAAGCTCCCACGACGGCCCTTCCTACCCGATCGAATCCCGCAAGTCTGGATCGATCGTTGGGTAACGGCTGCTTCGCTGTCAATTGCGGCAGGCTTCCGCCAAGCCTTCGAACAGGGGGCGAAAAATGCTTAACTGCGAAACGCATTTGCTCAACGCTGTTCATTTGGCTTTGAAAACTTCGATGGGTCTGGACGATACGAAGTGCAACATCGAATTCGAAGATTCGATTCCAGCGACGGCTGGCGATTTGTATATCGCGATTCATCCTTCCGGCGCAGCGATCGGACCGCGTGCATTGTCAAGTGGTCAAGTCTTTGACGTTTATGAAGGTTGCCGAGTCGTAGCCTATCAACGTTGTGCCAATGTCCCGCGTGATCGACGCCGATCAGTGTTCATGACGGCCTTGACTGGTATCAATGCGATCCTCGATCAAATCATTATGACGGTTGATCATAACGTTGGGATAATCGTTGCCGCCAATAATTCAATCTCAACGGCTTTGCCCGGTGCCCAAGGATTCATTTCACCATTGCGGCTGCTCGGTATTGACCGATCAGCCCGCATGGTGACCGGTGAAGTCTATGGCGCTCACCCAGAAGACGTTACTAAAGCAACCGCCGTCGCTGCGATTTGTCGCGGTCTCGATTTTGGCCAAGCTCGGAGGCTGCAAGGACGATGACCGGAATTGCAATGCCTCATGATCGGACATGCAAGCAACAAGCTTTGGCTGTTTGCTTCAATCCGGAATGTCGTTCGGAGCCTGACGATACCTGTTTTGAATTCACGGTCGAGAACGACCATTTTGCTTGTCCAAAATGTGGTGCGAACAAAGCGCCGCTGGTCGATCTCAGAACGCTAACGCATTTGCTGATTCGAGACAGAGCGGGATTGATCGTAGGAGAGGGCGGCTTGCAATTCAAAATTGCTTGCGACCCGAAGCGACGACATCTAGCCACGATGACGAACGAAGAGGCGGCGACGGATCAACGAAGCGTTGCGAACTGCCCGCAGTGCCTTGCCTCGGTTCCCGTGAATTTTTTGCCAACGGGCTATCAACTTTTTAACCAACGGAACTAAACCATGACTTTCGTCGCCGGTTGTTACACCGCAACTTTTAAAACGCTTCGTATCGGCCACACTGCCGAGGGTATTCGCCTGGGCCAACAACTTTTCAAGCGACTGATCACCAGCGACCGCCTGGGACAATCGCCCATCAACGCGATTAACCAGGGGATGGAAATGCTCTCAAATTTCCGTTGCCTCGAATTTGACGCCGCCGCAATGCAGAGCCTGATTTGGCCCTTCGGGTCCGCATTCAACTGCGGGCTCGTTGGTGCGGTCGACTGGACACCAGGAGGATCTACCAATGCCGCCGGTTCCTTAGTCCTCACCCGTCTCAACAGTTCGCTTGGCGGCCCCGCGACGATAACGTTACCGCAGTCAGTCCTGCAAGAAAACTTCCCAGTCGAGTTGCTGTACGGCCCTGATCTTCGCGAGGTACCCATTCGGCTTCGCCACTATCCACTCTACGACGATTCGAGCCCTTCAACGATGGGCTCCTTCGGCTCGTCCACCTAGTAGCCATGAATTCGCAGCATGTCAGGCACACAGCTCGAAATAGTTTTAGTCGATCAATCGCCGCCCGCTTCTCAGCAGGCGGTTCCGGATTCCGGTCCGCCTGCATCGCAAGCACCAACGCCAAACGTTGGTGTCAAAGCACCGACTGAATCGAACGAAAACAAACCCGCTCGGGATGAAGTACCGAACAGTGCCACCCCCGAGAAAAATCCTGAGCGGGTTTTGCCTTCTTCTCGTTCCGAGCAGCCGGGACCAAAGTCGTCTCCTGAAAAGACGAATGAACCCAAGGCAACCGACCGAGATAAGCATAACGTTGCTTCGGGCGTTGCGGCTGCTGCTGATGCAGTAGGTCTCGGCCAAGTCGCAAGATCCGTTCTCAGCGTAATCGACACCGCGAAAACCGTCTCACAAGGCGTTGAATCGCTCGCCAAGTTACTCGGTAAGAAGCAACCGCAAGATGGTATACCGATTGAATCGAAGTCTGACGATTCGAAACCCGACGTGGATGGTGTGCCGACGCATTTTAAGCAGTCGGACGATTCGACTCCAAAAGACGAGGGTATTGACCAACCTTCAGAAAAATTCGATGACACCCTCGCGAGCGCGCTCGATAAGATCGAACGGAACACCGATCCCGACCATTTAAAACAAGCCGCCAAGCAGATTGTCGATGGCTTGCGCGACGGAAAAAAACAAGACGATTCTGGTCACTCGGACGGACCATCTTCCGCCCCATCAGCGGCCAGCGATTCAGTTCCAACAAACACAACTGAAAATAGTGCGAACACTGAGGACGTCGTCAAGAACGTTCAGCCCTCTCCCCAGAATGCGAAAGAAGCAATTGGCGACAAAGGCCCAAAATCTGGACCGCAATCGTCTTCTATGCCGCCGAGCGGGTTTGGTCGCGTTTCAGCCCCGACCGCTTCCGCGACCTCTGCACAAGTAGGAACGAGAGCCCTAGCAACTGCCGCAACTACGGATGGAGCTGCTGCTGGTGGAGCTGCTGCTGATGGAGCTGCTGCCGGTGGAGCTGCTGCTGGTGGAGCTGCTGCCGGTGGAGCTGCTGCGTTACTCGGCCCACTCGCAGCCGTCAGCGCAGTAGCCGTCGCTGCTGCAGTTGGAATCAAACTCCTCGGAGACGCGGCTAAATCGCAAGCGGATCGCTTAGCAAAATTCTCGCCCGAGATTCAGATTCAACGAGCTCAAACCGACGTTAGGAGACAGCTTCGAGATTTCGAACGGGCGCAATTGCGAGGCGGAACTCTCTCCAACATTCAAGAATCAAAAGATCGAACGGTTGAATCTTTGGAACGAATGGCAAACAAGTTTCTCGATCCAATCATCGACGACTTTGCAGTACTTCTAGATCGGATTTCTAAAATCACCGAAGCCGCTGAAGCGTATTTGCTAGACGAAAAAACCGTCGCCCTTTTATCGACGATGAAGGAGGTCGCTGAATGGGGTGCTGCGCTCACGAATCCGGGGGGCCTGGTGAAGAAAGTCATTGGGTTGCTTTTCGATGTGGCGAACAATACCGACCCGAAAAAGAACGGGCAGGTAAAAGACCCGATGGACGAGATGTTCGAGAATGCGTTCGGCAACAAAAATAACTTGCAGATGCTCCGCGATGTCGAACAGGCTTTCCTTCCGAAGCTAAAAGAACTGGACGAGGAGCCGGTCAAGTAATGCCGAACAACCAAAACCAAAACGACCCACCTGAACTTGAGTCTCTAACGTACGACGGCATTGAACTAGGTATCGGAAGCAAGCGAAGCATTTCGATCAACCCCGTTTACGATTCTACAGACCGAGTCGTCATTCTTCAGCGATTGAATTTGCGAGTCGAATCATACGTGACACCGGAACAGGGAGGAACTCTTGAGGACATCAAGACGAAACTGTCCGTTGCCAGGAAAGTTCTCAAGATTGCCAACATCGGATTTGGGAAATCACTCGCGATTGGTGAAAACGAAACCGATCTGGAAGGGGGGCCAAAGCCGCGAATCATCACTTGGGAGCCAATGGGAACAACTTCCGAGGCGGCTGCCTTCGTCGTCTGGGTATGCGAAGTAGCAACGCATCTGGATCTTACTGAAAGTCGCTATCTGAAAGGACCAATTTCGTTCAACTATTCGTCTGAATACAGAATTGATTCCAAAGGCTGGTCCGATCGAGTCTACACCGGTCGATTGCAGGTCGTCAAAGAGAGAAACACGTCCGGACAAGACAACCAGATTACGTACAACGCGGACGACTACCGAGACCGAATCAAGATTGCAAGGCCTTCGGGGTTCAAGCGAGAGCAAGTGTTCTCACTGTCCGAATGCAAGTCGATACTCACCTTCACCATAAACGATTCTCAAATTCGATCACGGAACGCTTACCCGCCTGGCGTCGTAGACATCCAATGTTCGCATCGAGTTCGAGCTACGCGAAGTCAGCTAGGTATAATTCAGAACACGATTACCTGTACCGTCGAGGTTGCTGCCGACCAGCCCGCTCAATATGCGTGGTTGGTGTTCACCGAAATAGCCGGGCGGCGCATCCAGAATGCTCGGGACAACGGCGTTCAAGTTATGATTGAAGACATCGACATCGAGGAGCAACTTTTTGGGACGTCGATCACTGCAACAGTGAGCTATCGCAATCTAAGTAAGATAATTCCTCCCAATTGGCTGCACATCGCTGGCGTTTTTCAGCCTGCCATCGAATTCAACGAGTGGGACAATTGGGACTACTCGATGGACACCGTCTACACTCGGAGGGGTTGGGCGGATTTGCGGCCGCAACCAATCTCGGACGATCGGCTAGTTAGCGCGAAGAATCAAGAAACGCCTGACATTGAAGACGCTCAATTCAATCTCATCAACACCCTTACGCAACCATCTAGCCCGTTTTGCAACAGACGCCCGCCACCGAATGAATCCTGGGCGCATTTCGAGGCCGCCGTCGACATCGTCCAAAGCGAAAACGGTCAAGTGAACACTTGGACGCCGATCAAAGCAAAAGTGATTGAAGACGGGAAGCTATCGCTCAACGAAATTTCAGCCGCTGGGCGAGGTTCACGGGCGGAAGTGAAATACATGCTCACCGAAGGGCGTGGTTACACTAACTATCTAATCTTCAAAGGTAAGGCGATTCGGGTAGGTTACAAAATTCCGCTCCCTAAGCTGGTCATTGCGGGTCAAGAAATGAAGATGCTGAAGAAAGACTTCCGTCAGAAGTTTCTTGGCGTTTTTTACTGCCAACCTGTTTACGCAGCCGTTTGGGAAATCTGGTACATCATCAAAGACCTACCGGAAAAAGTATCCGCATCGAAGAAGACTGACGGCACCGACGACGGCGACACCAACACAAACACCAATACGACCCCTAGCCCTTAAAGGAAAATCATGAACGCAATGCAACCGATGACGATCTCTGACGAACCGCTCAAGTTGAGCGTCAAGCTCAATAATGAAGCGACTGACTATACCGTCGACATCATGGAGCTTCACATGCTCGTGAAGGAAGTAGAGACACAGCACAATCTACAGACGCAAGACGGATACATTCAACCGACGCGTGAATTCTTAGTCGCGTTGGCCAATCGTCTGTCTGAAGATTTTTCCATCGCCGGGGCGACCCCAACGATTGCTTGGCAACTGTGGGTCAAACTCAGCCAAGTGATCACCGATGTAAAAAAAAATATGCTGACCATGCCCGCATCGCCTTCAACTACGGAATCAACCCCTTCCAGTTAACCGGCCCCCAGTTCTTCGGATTGCTGGAAAATGTACCGTCTCTCAAAGCTCAAAAGCGTATTGAAAGCCGAGATTATGACGGAACAGATATGAAGCAAGTCTATGAACTCTGGAAGCTCGCGTACGGTGACGAGGAGCTAGCTCGCAAAGCCCAATCCCAAGCCGCTCAAAACTTAATCGACGCCAAGTGCGGAAAAATATAATGAACGCCCCAATCCGAATGTCCGCCACAACGCTGGAAGCCTCTCGCCCACCGGCCAAGACCGCCGGTTACGAGCCGATCCAATATGGTTGGATTCGACGCTACCGAAACTTGCCGTACTTGTCGATATTTGTAATCGAGCAAATGCTGCTGGACGAAACCATCTGCATCGGCTTGGCAGCTCGCAAAGCCGCGATGACCGGCGCTGAGATCGGATACGAGGAAAACGGTAAGTGGACGCCTGGCGTTCAATGCTCAAAGCCCGACGTTGCCGATTGGGCGCATCGTCAAATACGAAAACTATGGGACTGCGGCATCGAACACTTTGCAACGGCTCAAGTCTACGGATGGGCGGCTTGCGAAGTCCTTTGGCAAAAGAACTCACAAGGTATTCAGGAAATTGTCGGTATCGAGGAACGTCATGCCAACGATACGCGGGCACTGGTTGATCAAGAGTCCGGACATGTAAGCGGTGTTCGATTCCTTCGAATCAAAAACGCCGATAACGGTTTTGTCGATCTATCATTTCCGCAATCCCTATTTCACGCGTTCAATCGTCTTCCCGGCCATCCGTACGGCCAAACGGTTCTCCTAGGCTCCTATCGGGCCTGGTGCGACAAGCATCTTGAAGGCGGAGCTCTCGACGTTCGTCGTGTCTTCATGCACAAGGACGCTTACGGAGGGGCTGACATGACCTATCCTGAAGGCACGACCCAAATCGGAGACCGAGAAGTCAGTAACCGAGACATCGCGCGTGAGATCGTGGAGCAGCTCGAAGCTGGTGGCGTCACGACACGACCAGCTTCTATGGATGAACAAGGCAACGAACTTTGGAAGCTCACTCGTGCGTCAGTACCCAACAACCCAGCCCATATCCAAAATTATCCCGCCGATCTTGATGGCGAAATGCTTCGCGGCATGTACGTCCCTGACGGTGTTTTGAAAGCGGATGATACGGGATCTTGGCAAGGCCGATTGATCCCCATGGGCATCATGTACGCATCACTTGACCCGAGTATCAAGACTTTACTCAATGACATCGTAGAGCAGCTGCTTAACGCAGCGATGATCACCAACTGGGGCCAAGTCTTCCCACTCGTCGTTCAGCACAAGCCTTTGGCCAAACAGGCCCTTGAGCAGCAACGCCAAACGGCTGCGCCCCAATCACAAGAAGCGAATCTCGAAGGTCAAGGCTCTTTCGGGGGGGAACCAAACCAGTTCCGCATGTCACTCGATCCTGTTGAAGCCGTCTCGAACGGAGTGATCGACGCGGCATCGATGGTCCGAGCCGCAAAGGTTGCTCTGCGAATGAGCACTGATGAGGGGCCGAAAGAGGGGGACACAAAGGCTATCGAAGGTAAGACATACCGATTCAATCGCAATAGTCGTTGGGAATTGGTAGGTCACGATGGCTTCGGTCATCTGTCAACGCAAACAACTGTTGGCGAACTACTCGTTGTTGCAAAATCGAATCAGCAGTTAGCTTCTAAGGAGCGAGTCGCTTTACATGCGGTGAGCCCAAAAGAAGCTACGGACATTGAGAAATTGACAGGCGTCAAGGTAGACGGACGAGCGCACATTATTCAGGGAAGCACGTTAATTCACATCCTCAACGGACACGGCGTTGAACCTCGTTCCGGGCAACTTCCGTTGACGGCAAACGATATTGAGCGTCTCAGTGAAGTGCTGACCACGTTCGATGACGTGCAATCACTAGGGAAGAATAAATCTGGCAACGAGTTGCTGCGTTTCAAAAAACGAGTCAATGGACACATATTTGTTGTCGAAGAGGCTCGCGGAGACCGAACCCTCGCCGTGTTGACGGCTTACAAATACCCCGGAAAACAAAAATAGCCAACCGAATCCTCGAACGCCCGAAGCGAGTCCCAGTTATGAGCTGGGCAGTATTCTGCTGGCCGTAGGATTTTGCAATGCCTTTAGCAAAAAGTCAAATGTCAACCGTCCAACCACCACAAACCACCATCTTAGGCCGAGCCCTCATCGGCATTGAATCCATCTACGATTCGATTCGATCGAGGCTAACTCGCCGCCTTATGGCCGTCTACCGATCCAGATGGTCGTTCCCTGTCTATTCGCAATCCATTCGATCCGTGCTTGGCAAATCGTCAATCCTTCTGGCCAACCACTTCCGGGACACGTTCCTAGCCACTTGGGTGGCCGGAGTCGATTCCGTATTCAAACAGTTCCCGCCTTGGCTGGCTAAAGAATTCGAAACCACAATTCGCCAGCCAAAGTACACAATCCTCCCTCCTTCGCCTCCGAACATCCCCCGAATCACGTTCTACGAATACTTTGACGACGATTCCGGACTGAGACTACCCCTCATCGAGAAGGCCGCCCAGCGACTCTCAGAACGAAACATTCTCACTCGCGAGCAATTCGACTCGGTGGATAAATACGCTCGCGAGCAAGCTTTCACAATTACCGCAGATCTTGAGACGGACGCTATCGAATCTATTCGAAACTTACTTGTTAATGATCTTGAAGAAGGAACTTCGTTAGTCACATTCGAAGAACGACTTTCCAACACGATTGAAGGCAGTAAGCTCGGTCCGGCTCACGTAGAGACGATCTATCGGACAAACGTCCAAGCGGCTTTTCGAGACGGTCGCGAATCGCTTGCCAACAATCCTATCGTGGCCGAAGTCTTCCCTTATCAGCAATACTACGCGGTGCATGATGCGCGAGCTCGGCACGATCACACCGAACTCGAAAAACTTGGCCTCAACGGGACTGGCATTTACCGCCGAGACGACCCTGTGTGGGAGTACTTTACCCCGCCATGGGATTTCAATTGTCGATGCTCGACAACGCTTCTCACCGTCGAGGCCGCAGCTTCCCGAGGCGTGCAAGAGGCGAAACGCTGGCTTCGCGAAGGTCCACCAGCCCAACCAGAACACCGAATCGAATACGTCTTGGCCAAAATCCAACCTAATCCCGGGTTCGGATCACGCGGACTGGTAGGAGTGTAGTTATGGCCGATCCGGAAAAAGAACGTCGATTCATCCTGAAATGGGGAGAGGAAGAACTGGATGTACTTAGTGCCAAAGGATACGAATCCAAGAACTATGTGCAGGTCTCACGTCGTTGGGGACAGAAAGCAGCTTTGCTTTTAAAAACCGAAGACGTCGAAAAGATGTTTGAGGATCTTCAACCCCTCAAAATAACGATATTCGATTCTACTCGGTCCGAAACATTCGAAGGGGAAACGGATCCCGTATTCCCCGTTGACGTAAAAGCGATCGATAACAAAGTAACGCTCGTGAGTTTTGACACCTCGACGCCTTTCGATACTGTCATGACTCGCAATGTGCCCCCTCCGCCCGCAGCTGGTGCATCGGTAGCATTTGGCGGACCATATCATTACGCAAGTGTATCGCTTGGTATGGGCGTAGGCATTCCCGTGCAAGATCAACTCAATTTGAGCGACGTCACTTCGCTCACCACGGATACCAATCTCGGCATTCACGCTTGGTACGTTGATATTGATCAGCGAACATTGAATCACTCAGTCCAAGCTATGATGGGAGTGAAGATCCTAAAAGAACATTTTGGAGACGAGAAATTTAGAATCTTCAAAGCCGACGAGGAACAAGCCGACTTGGAAGAATGGAGGCCTGAGGATTACGTCGTTCAGGAATCTCCGAAGCTGGAAAGAAAATTCAAACGTCCATGGCTTCAAAGCTTTGCGTACCGTCAATCCGCTTTCTCAACATCCTGGTGGAACAGCGTTAGCTTAGGGGCTTCACCTTTAACACTGCCGACGAACTTGACGAGTCGAGATTCACCGTATCAGCACTACTCTACGTTGATCGTTCCGGATTCTTTTTCCGCGGCATCTTCAGCCCTTCCAACAAGGCAGAACGCAAAAAAGTACTTCGAAGCGAACTGCAAGGCAGTGCAAAGGACGCTTGCTGCATACAACCGAAACGCTTTCCGTTCCGACTGGTATCGGCTTTTCGGTTTTCACCGAATCGCAATTGGAACGGAAATCGCTTCAATCACCTATCGAAATGATACGACTTTCGTAGACTTCCGAGATTACTCTGTTCCGGAATTCCCAAAGCACGTTCCAATGGTCTCTGGCGCACAAATGACAGTCGGACTCGTCAACGTAGTCGCAAGTACTGTCTCAGGTGAGCTTGCCACCAGTGGTGGCTTTCCTCTCGAACGAAACGGCATGTTTCCCCTGTTACAGCCTGGAGACGTTTGCCTAGCAGCCTACGACGGTACAAAGGCGACGGTGATCAATGCACCTTTGACAGTGGAGTCTGAATAGTGACTCGTAAGACAGTGCCTCTCATTGCAAGACGGATCTCGCCTGCTTGCCTCGACGTCGAAAATCCCGGTAACCCAAACGATTTGACCTACCCAGGCACTTTCAATCGGACTTACCCACCGATCGGAGCTGCTACACCCGACCCAAGTCTTATTGGCACCGAACGTTTAATAGGTTCGATGGCCCCGTTTGGGGCGAGTCCTGGCTTTGAGGTAAAAGCCTTCGACATTCTCAGCGAAAGAAATACTCAAACGGGCTTGTTCCCTCGACGAGAGTTAAAGTGGGCTGTCGCATCCAAGAGCCTGAAATTGGGATTTGGTACTTCCGGCAACGCCGATCCGGTGTTGTTCCGAACAGCCCCGAGGCCCGACATCGGAACGGCACAAGCGAATTTCGATTTTGGGTCGAGTTTCCTGGTAGCTGGAACACCTAACGAACCCTTCTGGCAGCCTCTGCAAAAACAACGAAGCGGGGCGTTTCCATCGCGAAAGTCCTTTGCACGAAAATGGGTCGAGACTACCAAAGAAATCTGGTACGACCCGGAGCAAGAAACGCACTTGGAAAACGTCACGGAAGAAACCCACTATCAATGGGGCTTCATTATGGATTGGCCAAATGCCCACACCTACGCGCAGTTGTGGCGGATTGAAGACGGTGAAGTGATCCTAACGACGGTCCAAAATGCTTCCGCTCGAATCCACTTGATGCACGTTATCAAAGCGACTCGTACAGAACGTTGGGAGAAATCCTATCCTCCCAAAGCGATACCTCAGCGAAGCGAAACCCGGTACTGGCGTCTCTATGATCCGACAAAGTTCACCGGATGGGATTGGTTCAGCGGGGTCGCGTCGACATACCAAGGGACGGAATTAAACGTAACGATACCAACCGCAGAAACTGGAACAGGCTTTTCTACTTTCGGAACTCAGCAACAGGCTTCTATGACTTTGGAAGAACTGTTCAACAACGTTCGCGCTCGAGAGTTTAGGTATCTCGTCCAGTCCGATTGGCTTACCTCTCGATCAAGAACTTACAGGAACCACTACAAGAGGCACCGAGCAAACTTCGGTTCGATTGACCCTACCGTCCAGGCCACCGACTATAAGAGAATCGTGAATCTCACCAGTGTTATCGGTTCAGGAACCACACCTGTATCAACAACCTTCACGGGGGTATTTGCCACAAAGACCTACAGCGTTCCAAGATTCCCGCTCAGATACACGCGGGGAAATGAAGGCACCAAGCGAGCAACGGTCCCTTCGTCGACGTTTACTCCAGACCCCCTACCCGAGGTTTACGGTACATCGAACGTGTTCGACGACACTTGGAACGGTTTTCGGGCTAGCAATGGACCTGGAATAAATCCTACGTACTACAACACGCAGCCAGCTTCCCCAATCCTATCCGTCGCAGAATCCATTCAAAGATTTGCAAACCACATCACCGAAATTTTGGGCCCTGTCGCTGGGTATACGGGGACGGAGACCCCTCCTTCGGGTTCGCCTATTCCTTTTTCCGTGTCTCCGAGACCGATGCCATTGACTGTCTATCAAGGAAATACGTCAGAATTTGCAATTCAAAGACGGCGATGGAAGTCAGCCCAATACGAAGAAGAGACGATCGACCCTATCCCCTCTAACCCAGAGACGCTATCAATTCTTGTACTCGGCTCCCACACGATCGAACGGGATAAAAATGATCTTTTGCAAGGATGGCTCGCGGATTTATCGGGCATACCCGTAGGGACTGCGACCCCAAAAACGAGTCTTGACCCGCTTCGTGGACGCGACGCCCTATCAAAAATCTCCGAAATAATTTCCGGAATCTGGATCTCGATCGAATACGAAGCAATCGAGCCTTGCATCGAGGAAGCCGACATTATGGGCGGAGAAGAAGTAACCTGGTACTATGAAGGCGGAACGGCGGCAAAGCTGAACACCTTCACCAACCCAGGCACCTTAGCCGAGAGAGTGGACATAGCGTTGCAAATCCGATTCGCCAACACAGTAGGCGCTCCACAATCCGGGAATCTGTTCGACAACGTAAAGTATGCACTCCCGGATACGATTCTCGGTGAAGATGTCTACATCGCGAGTCCATCGCAAGCGGTCCCTGTTTTTGAGACGACCTACGAAGTCGGCGGAGAAGAACTGAGCCACAATGTCCTTCCAGTACCGTTAACAAGAGTTGTAGTGCACACCTTTCCTACCGGAGACATTAAATTCATGGGGTTGGGCGCGCCACTTCTGCCAAACATACCTTCCGCTCGAAACGTTCGAACTCGGCAAGTATATGCGGCATCCGATTGGGCTACCCCATCCCCCAACGCGCACGAAACTAGAGAACTGCTGGAAGGTATCTCGCTACCCGACTAGCATTGCACCAAAATTGCACCAAAGTTTGAGTTATCCACCGGTTTTCCACCCTTTTTGCCGCTACCCTCACTGCAAAATACCCAGGGAATATACTATTTTGAGGTCTAAACTGGCTTTCCTAAAGCTGAGGTCACACGTTCAAGTCGTGTCGGGGGTGTTTGGTGGATTCAAGCAACATCTGGTCGATTGTTCGATGGATGCGATAATGGTCGCTAGAGCTTCTTCACAACTTAACATGAGGGTTGAGCTGAACCGGTACGACGGACTTCCAGTCCGTCGGTGCCAACGTTTGTCGACTGACTGGAAGTCCGTTGCACCCTAAAAATTAGCTGTGACGAAGCACTCGTGGCTTGCGTTCATCATTACAATAATCGAATCCCCCTGCCGGCTTGATCGGCCGGTTGCGTCTCCTTTACGCTCGTACCATTTTACTTCGCTTTAAAAGAACCCTGTGAAACTCGACGAACTAGCTGAAAACTGTGGTGAATGGTTGCGAGGCAGTGGCCCAGAGTCGGACATCGTCATCAGCAGTCGGATCCGATTGGCTCGAAATCTAGCCGAGTATCCGTTCATCCGGAAATGCTCGACGCAAGACCGAAAAGTGATCTCCAATCTTGTTCGCACTCGTGTCGAAGCAAATATTCTTTCCGATTCGGTCGAATTCTTGGGGATTGATCGCCTAAGCGATCTCGACCGACAGTTCTTAATGGAGCGGCAGATCATCAGTCGAGAACTCAGCGACGGGGAAGGTGCACGCGGGGTAATCGTCGATCGCAACGAGCGCTTTAGCGTCATGATCAACGAAGAAGATCATCTCCGAATCCAAGTCATGCAGAGCGGCTTGGATTTACATGAAGCTTGGGATCGGATCAATAAAATCGACGATCAGATTGAATCGGTCCTGACGTATGCTTTTCACGATCCCATTGGCTACTTGACCGCTTGCCCAACGAATCTCGGAACGGGTCTACGCGTGAGCGTCATGGTTCATCTCCCCGCACTCGTTATCACCAAGCAGATCGAAAAAGTCTTCCGTTCCCTTCAGAAGATCAATATTGCAGTCCGCGGTCTCTTCGGCGAAGGCTCGCAGTTCAGCGGCGATTTTTTTCAAGTTAGCAACCAGATTACGCTCGGAAAGTCCGAGGCTGAGTTGATCGAACAAGTTACCACGGTGGTTCCAACCGTGATTGCCTACGAAAGAAAAGCTCGCGATTTTCTGGTCAACGAGAGCCAACATGAGCTTCACGACGAAGTCAGCCGAGCTCTAGGGATCCTTCGAACTGCCAAAAAAATTAGTAGCGAAGAGACCATGCATCACCTCTCCAAGGTCCGGATGGGAGTCAATCTCGGCCTGGTAGATGGCGTCACCATTCCGACGGTGAATAAACTCTTTATTCACACACAGCCCGCTCATCTCCAAAAAATTCGTGGGCAAAAGCTTGGAACAACTGACCGAAACATCGAGCGAGCTGACTATATCCAGCAGCATCTGATCCCCGGTGGCGACGCGTCTGCAAACTAAGCGGGTTGCGATGCTCCGCCGTCGCAATCGCTTGCCAGTGTTTCGCTAGACAGCGCAAGATTGAATCAAATCCCCTGAGATTTGCGAGGTTTGCGAATCCATAAGTCGTTTTGGCGTTAGCCACGGTTTTCAGTGCAAGAACCGCCGCTAACGCCGTTCGGTTGATCCTACGTGGCGCTGCCCAATTATTGTTGGGGCGAACGAAGTGTTCGGGCGAAAAGGAAGTCACGACGGCGGAGCGTCGTGGCACACTTACTTGGCTGCTTGACCGAGCGGTTTGCTATAAGCATCCATCTGTATTTTAAGAATCGCTTGTTCTGCTTGAAGCTGTGCAACTTCGCTAAGCTGCTTATCGAGCGAAGCCTGCTTGTCCGCTATGGACTTGTCGCTGGCTGCTCGTTGTTGCTCGACTTGCTGCATCGACTTTTGCAATTCTTCCATCTGCTTTTTGTAAGCATCGATCTTTGCAACGAATTCCTTCTGCTTTGTTTGCTGACCCTCAATCTCCTTCTTCGCGACGTCCGTCTGTTCCTGAGTTTTCTTGGTTTGTTCCGTGATCGCGTTTACCCGATCGCCCCAACTCTTCTTGGCTGCATTGAAAGCCAACAGCGAGGCTTTAACCGCTTCAACTCGCTTGATTTGCTGTGCGTGGAAAGCCGTTGCCGCATCGACGGGCACCTTCGCCGCAACGAGTTGCTTTTCTGCGTCGGCGTGTGCTGTTTTGCTCGTGTTGCGGGCTTGTTCTGCATCTGTGCGTTTCTTGGTAAGGTCGGCGAGTTTTGCTTCAAGCACAACTTGCTTGCTCGTTTTAACGACGACCTCGGCTCGAAGCGATTTGGATTTGACCTCAAGTTCGTCGATCGTCTTATTCGCTGTGGCTACCTTCGCTTCGAGCTCTTTGTCTTCTTTGGCCTGCGATTTGGCAACCGCCAGCTGATTGCTCAAATCCTGGAGAATTTTTTGCTGTGCATCGATACTCGCGAGATGAGTTTTTAAAATTTGATTTGCTTGTTCAACCGATTTTTTGCCTCCTTCGATTGCGGCGTTGGCCTCTTCAACCGCCTTGTTGGCCGCGACGAAAGCTGCTTCCTTGTCATCAAGTTGCTTCTTCGCAGCCCCGACTAGCTCGGCGACTTTTTGGAACTTCGCATTCTCATCATCGATTCCCTTCATAGCCGCAGCAGCTTGGCTCTCCGATTCTTGAACCAATTGTTCGAGCGTCAAAGGATTGGCCCGCAGTATCTTTTCGTTCTTGGGATTGGCTTTCTCCCAAAGCTTCACATTGCCTTCCCAATCACCGGCGACGACTTCTTTCGCGTCAGCCGTCAAAGCAACTTCGAGCCCGGCATCGGGCATCGAGGGCATTTCCCCAGCCGCATCCCCACTCGATTTCCAAAGTTTTACCTTTTTGTCTTTGCCTGTCGATGCGAAGGTGCCATCATTGCAACTTGAAACACAATAGACACCACCGCTATGTGCATCCCATGATTTAATTAGCTTGCCAGCGTTCATATCCCAAAGTTTCATCGTTCCATCGAGCGCCCCACTGACGAGGGCGAGCGAATCAGGACGCCACGCAACACTCCGAATCTCTCCTTTGTGGCCAATCAAATCCAAATACATCTTGCCCGATTCGGCTTCCCAAACAACAAGCCCGTTGCTTCGATCGGCGCTTGCAATAAGAACCCCATCAGGGCTAAATCGTAAAGCGTAGATCCAATCGGTATGTTTCTTCAGTTCATGAATCTTTTCGCCAGTCGCAGTATCGTAAACGCGGACGAGCTTTTCGGGGCCAGCCAAGGCGATCATGGAATTGTCGTCGCTAATGTCAGCCGCCATCGCAATGTCAAGTTCATCGCCAACGCGCGTGATGCGTTTTCCTGTTTTGATTTCAAACAGCACCGCAAAGCCGTTAGCTGAATGCCGGCCGCCAGCAACCAGAATGAGCTTGCCGTCGCGGCTAAAGGTTATCGACTGAGGCTCACCCTCTGGGAACGGCAGAATGCCGAGCAATTCGCCGGAATGACTGTGATAAAGCGATACTTGTTCTTGTCCTCCGACGGCAATCAACGGTGACCATGGCGACGCCGCCAATGCCGAAATTGCTGCTGCACGTGGCGTGTACAGTGGGGTTTGCTTGAGCATCGTTTCTGGCATAGGCAGCGGTCCTTCGGGACGAGCCAAACTGACGCTCCCCATCTGCGAAAGATCAACCTTGGGCTTCATGACATTGGAGCCATTGTTTTCCGGCATCCCTTGTTCAATCCACTTTTTAATCATGGCCAGCTTGGGTTCAGCAATTTTGTCGGCGCTCGGAGGCATCTTTGGCTCTTCAATATGGGCTGTAAGTGCCCATAGCCGCGAACTATCGAGATCGCCTGCCACCACCGCGTCGCCACCAGCGCCACCCTCCATCGTTGCTGTGTACGAATCGAGCGCCAGACCACTCTTTTTCTCGTTAGAATTATGGCACTTCAAGCAGTGTTCTTTGAGAATCGGCTTGATGTGCTCGTCATAAGTGACCTTGGCAGGAAGTTCGTCGGCGTCGACGAAGGAGTTGCTTTGAAAGCCGATAGCAAGTCCTGCGACTGCAATAGAGACGTATCGATGAAACATGGCTTTAAATTTTAAGGTTACGAAGTAATTGTTCTATTTTAGTCTAAGCAGCTAGCTGGACAGCGCCACTTTGAATCAAATTACCAATGATTCGTGACGTTTTCGAAACTATTAGCCGTTTTGGCGTTAGCCACGGTTTTCAGTGGAACAACCGCGGCTAACGCCGTTCGGCTGATGTAAAGTGGCGCCGTCCAGCTTGATTTCAACCGTTGTTATTTGTTCAGATCGTCCAAGTTGAAAAAGTGCTGGACGGTCAGGAGTTCAATTCGTTTTGAGCCGGAGACGCACTCCCGGTCGCTACCGAATCCGAACTCTCCCGCTTGCGGGCATTGTTCTCTACACATCTTCCACGATTCCAACCTTCACCCTCCCGCAACGAGGTCGTCCAGTTTACGCGTTACCTCGCCCACGTCTTCGTGGGACAGGTCGGGCTCTCAGGCCCGGGAGTGGGCCGCGTTTTCCGTAGCGCAGGAGAAGACCCTCACTCCCGGCCGCTAACGCGTCCGACCTCTCCTGCAAGCGGGAGAGGTTGCAAATACCAAGTAAATACAATCGTTCTAAGCCACACGACCTCGAAGCGGGAGGGTAAGGATGTGTTGAGACCGATGCGCACGCGGGAGAGGTGACGAAGTCCGGATGGTTGGCTTTTTTCGGCGTTGCCTCACTAAGGTCAATTCAAGTTCTCAAAGATTAATGATTGAAGATAAATTCACGGCTGTTCAGGACAGCCCAAAAGACATCTTCCCATCCAGTTTCGGGCTTGGTGGCATCGGTAACGATCTTGAGAAGTTCTTCTTTCTCTTTATCCGTTGCCTTGCGAGACAGGCAACGTATAAACAGTTTGTCAAGAATCTGTTCCGATGTCAGTTTCTCTGCGATCCAGGTATTAATTAACTTACCGCGCACGATTTTGTCGCCTACGCTGTTTCCGTTAATCAAATGCAATGCTTGGGAGAGCGACGGGTCTGTGGTTGCCTCGCAAGCACAGACTGTTGCGCGAGGTGACTTTCCAAACGTCGTAAGGAAGTAGTTAGTTGTTGAACCGTCCGGAATCTGAACCGCTCTTGATCCGACCGGTAGACCCTTGAATTTATCGGCGGAATTTGTCGCTTGCGATATGCAGTCCAACATCGACTCGGCCGGAATACGACGAACGACGGCGTGCGAATAATTTCGTGTATCGTCATCGTTAGTATCGTTTGGCGTGGCGCTTCGTTGGTAGGTTTCCGACGTGCAAATATCGAGAACCAGTTTTTTGAAATCAAACTTGTACTCACAAAGCTTCTTCGAAAGAGCTTCGAGAAGCTCAGGATTGCTCGCAGGATTGCTGACGCGGAAATCGTCCACTTGATTGACGATTCCAACTCCAAGGAAATGAGCCCAAATTCGGTTGGCAACGCTGGTCGCAAAGTAAGGGTTGCCTTCGCTCGTGATCCATTCAGCCATCACAGCGCGGCGATCCTTTCCTGCTGGAATCTCTGGGACGGCACCACCGAGAAACTTAGGAACGACTTTCTTTCCAGCAACTGGGTGAGATACCTCGCCACTCCCGGAGTTGTAAACAATCGTATCGCGATAATCCTCACCGACTTTACGTCCGATCTGCGAGAAGAAGGCAGCGAAACCATAGTAGTCATCCATCGTCCAACGGTCGAACGGATGGTTATGGCATTGCGCACATTGAGTTCGAACTCCCATGAAGACTTGAGCTACATTCTCCGCAAGCTTCAGGCGATCGCGTTCGGTATAAAAGTTGGTGGGCGGGTTCTCAAAGACACTACCGGTCGCTGAAAGGAGTTGTTCAAAGATTTGATCGACAGGTTCATCCGCGGCGATCTTCTCAGTGAGCCAATTGTTGTAGAGGAAAGCTGCTTTTGGGCTAACCTGGTTCGCGACCGTTTTGATCATCAACAAATCAGCCCATTTCATTGCCCAAATCTCATTGAACTCTTTGCGTTCCAGAAGTCGTTCAACAAGCTGCTTGCGTTTATCGCCAGCCATCTCTTTGGTGAATTCGTCGTAGTCCTCTTCAGTCGGGAGAACACCGATCAAGTCAATCGACACGCGCCGAAGGAATTCTTCATCGGTGCAGTTTTCGCTTGGACGAACGCGAAGCTTCTCGAGCTTTTGATTGACCAGTTGATCGATGTAGTTGGGGGCTTCTGGGAAGTTTACGCGCGGTGCACCTTTCTGAAGGGAAATGATTTGCGATCCGACCGAGTGGGTATCGAAGCGGGCAATGATATACGCTTCGCCTCGAAGGCCAGCGGTTACTACGGACGATGTGCTGACGGCACCGGATCGTTCGTTATTCGTGCTAAACGAAGCAACGTCACTCACATCTCTAGTTGTGCCATCGGAATAGGTTGCGACGGTGACAATACGTTGTTGAGTCCCTTCGCCTTCAAGTACCGCTTGCTTTGGAAAGAGCTCAACTTTGGTGACGGTTGGCGGAGCTGCGCTATCCATTTTTGCCCCCTCGGACAGCCAAGTCAGCAATTTCTTGTAATGTTCGCTATCCGGCTCAATTCGCTTACCACCGGTATGCTGTACGGCCCCAATCGACTTTAACAGAAGCAGGCTTTGATCCGGCCTTGCTAGATTAATGCGACGGATTCCGATTTCACGGGTGATCCGATCGAAGTCTGCCTTGGGGTCGAAGCCGAAAAGACTTAATCGAAAACCATCTTTACCGCGAGCTGCGCCGTGGCAGGAACCGTTGTTGCAACTAGCGCGGGTCAGGATTGGCATGACGTCGAGCGTAAAGCTTACGTCGCGGTCTTTGTTGGATTGGATGCTTTCGACAGTCGCCTTCGACTCAAGCTTATTCCAAGTCACATTGAGCGTTGTCTTACCATCGGCCTTCGGCGTGATGATAAAGTCCTTCCAATCCACCAGTTGAGCATCAGAAAACTTGTAGGTCGCCTTGTCCGTAACGTCTTGTGTAACGCCGTCCGAACGCGTAGCCACGACTACCACATGCTGCAAATCGTCTTTGCTCGAAAGATGGATTGACTCTGGGTAAACAGCCAAAGACTCCCAAGCAAGATCTTCAGCGTTTACCAATGAACCATTCAAGCAGCAAATTGCAAAAAGCGCTTGTGCTGCAATGGAGTATAAAGAGCGAGTATTCATTACTTTTGTTCCTCACGCTGTTTGCGTAGTTCTTCGAGTCGCGTCAGCGGTTTGTCGCTGGCAACAGGCTTCTTGTCTTTGGCACCAGGACGTGGCGGATCGATTTGAACTTCGCCCGTACCGTTGACCTGAGTGATGACCCCTTTGTCGCTGGTGACTGTTCCGCGGCAAGCGATCGTCTTAAACGAACCTGCTTTCGCAGTACTTGGAATCGTAAGCGTATAAGTCAATTTCTTCGTGTCTTTTCCTAGTGGGAGTTTGGTTTGTTCCATGGTCGTTCCTGGCGGCAAGCCGACGACTTCAACTTCGACCTTTCCACCCACTTCGCGCGTAAGATCGACGCCGACGATCACCTTGGCTGGCTTGCCAAGCTCCGCCATTGTCTTGCTGAACTCAAAGTCGAAGAGTTTGTCTTGGGTTTCAATGTTGATGAATTCAGACGCTACGGTAACGGTACTGTTATCGCCGACTTTCGTCGTTGCCAAAATGGTAACAGGCCAATTGCCAATCGAAGCTTTACCGTTGGCGGTTAAGGGAAGCTCGACTTGGTCTTGTCCTTCGGCGATTGTAATCGACGTGGAGGCCGTGACGCCGGAGGGGGTATCGAGAACCTTAAGGCGAACCGCCCGTTTGAAGTCCCCAACGCGTTTGAGCTTCACGATGAGTGGCAGTGTTCCATCGCGAACGAGTGGGACTTGGGGTTGAACGACTTCGATATCAAAAGGGACCGGTTCGTTGATGGTAACGGCTAACTTTTCAGAATTGATTCCCCAGACGTCACGATTATTCTGGCCTCGAATAATTTGAGTTCGCTGGTCCATGTGACCGACAACCTCGGCTTTATCCGTTTTGATTCGGGCCGAAAGATCGACGAGCTTTCCAAGATTCTGAGCATCCGGCTTGGCCCGCAACATGAACTGCACATGATTGGTCTTTTCATTGACAACGGCTGCAAGTTGCTCAAGGCCCGGTGGAAGGTCGGGAATGACGATTTGAGCATCGCCCGCAATGTTCTTGCGGTCGAGCAACACATCGACGGCCATTCGTGCACCTCGCGGTACGACAATACTCTGAGACACGTACCGCTCTTGCTCTTTGATTGTCGTGGTCAATTTAGGAGCAGGCAGAGTAATTTCCAATCGATACACGAATTGCGGTCCACCTTTCGACAAGTGGTTTCTTACCACCGCAACGTACTTGCCATCTTCAGGGGCTTTGAACGTGAAGGCCGAATCCGGCCCGCCGGAGTCGTCGCTTGACGAGACTCGACCCCCTTTAAATTTGTTTACTTCGACCACCCCGTCGACTGGCGAACGAAGAACGTCGCGAGCGATCAACCGAAAGTCGAGTGTTTGATCTTTCTTGGCTGCGAAAACGAACGAGTCACGATCCTCTGGATTTTGTAGGCAACCGTTCAATGCTGCCGGAAAACTCTCGGTGACGGCAAGATTCTCAATGATTTCGTTAGGTTCGACCTCCATCACGTTTTCGAGACCGTCAACACGCAAGAAATTAGGCGAAGGCGGAATGACTTTGCCTCGTGTCGACCAGACTTTGAATTTTGGATTCGGGTCTTTGGGGAGTTGGAACAATTCTTCCCAAGTGTTACCTAGACTGTCGATACAGGTAGTCTTCAGGAGCTCGCCCGCACGACCACCGCTTGGATAAATTGCGACAGGTCTCGCAAAATTGCCGACATGGAGACGGTAGAACGATTCACGACTCCCTCCGTAACTGGCGTCACGAACCTCGATGACGTAGCGGCCGTTTTGCGGTGCGATGACTCCGCAGACGCAGTCTTGTTGAACGAGGGTCGCGTCATCACTTGAAGTCAGTTCTTTTCCTTGGTCGTCGTAAATTGCAACAAACGGATCGAACAGATTGTTCAAATAGTTGTGCCGCAACCCTTCCATCTCGACGGAAATCATTTCGCCTTGTGGGACTTCGACGGCAAAGTAATCGACGTCTTCCGACTGAATGTTTCCGTCGACGGAGCTATTGAGTTTAATGAGCTGAGCGTTGTTAAAGCTGTTGTTGTCTTCCTTTTCAGCGAGACTTTGCAACGGCGAGACACTAAATAAGCGAAGGTTGCTCAAACCGTTTTTGGTGACCAAGCGAAAGGCATGCAGTTCACACTCGGCTTCTTTGGAAGCGACAACTTTGAAAGTGGCTTTCTTTCCGTCAACCGATTTTACATCTTTCGCTTCGAGTCCCGGCGAATAAAAAAGGACTTGATGAACGTCAGCGAGCTCTTCTCCAACCACTTCGACGGAAACTTCTGTTCCGCGTTCCATCCCGATCGGACTGAGCGTTCTCACGGTAGGTTCAGCAGCGCTCGCGATTGACAGACCGAGCGCGCTGGCGGCGAGAGCCAATGGTAGTTTGAAAAAGCGTTTCATAGGAATCGTGCTTGGTTAATTGAAACGGAAAGCGATGGAACTCTCCCGGAGCGGGAAAGTTGAAATTACGTCGGAACGCGGCGTTGAGCGTTCCGACGATTTCGATGGCCATTGTAATTCAATCAATGAATCGATTAGGCCAACAAATCTGTGAGGACTTTGCCACCATCACAGATCTCAATTGGACGATCGCCTGGGGCCATCAATTCCTTATCGGCCACAATCCCCATCAAGTGGTACATCGTAGTAGCGAGATCAGCAGGCGAAACGGGATCAGAATCAGGTTCGGAAGCAGTTGGGTCGGAGGAGCCGTATACCATTCCGCCTTTAACACCGCCACCGGCGAGCATGACACTGAAGACCTTAGGCCAGTGATCACGACCCGCATCGGGATTGATTTTTGGCGTGCGCCCGAATTCGCTGCTCACCATGACCAACGTATTCTCGAGCATACCACGCGATTCGAGGTCTTCAATCAAGGTGGCCAATGCTTGGTCAAGAGTCGGCATCTGCCGACGGAAAGCATCCGTGATCTTCACGTGCATGTCCCAGCCACCATAGGTGAGCGAAACAAATCGGACGCCGGATTCAACAAGCCGACGGGCCATCAACAGTCGCTGTCCGGCTTCGTTGCGCCCATACTTGTCGCGAAGTTTGGCATCTTCTTTTTCAATCGCAAAGGCCGCACGGGCTTTCTCGCTGCTGATCAAGCTGTAGGCACGATCGTAGAACGTGTCCATCGCTGCCACTGCATCCGAACTTTGCTTGCTCGCAAAGTGAGCATTCACCGCGTCGAGGGCTGTTCGTCGTCGTTCGAAACGGCTCATGTCGACGCCCGAAGCGAGGTTCAAGTCCTGAACCTTGAATTCGCTGTTCGCCGGATCCGATCCGAGGCTAAATGGGCCGTAAGATGAACTCAAGTAACCGCTCGTTGCGAATTCATTTGCAACGCGTGGGATGGATACGTACGGCGGCAAGCTATTTCGGGGACCGTACTCATGGCTGACAACCGAACCGAAGCTTGGGAAAACCAAGGCTGGCGATGGCTTGTAGCCGGTGAACATATTGTGCGTACCGCGCTCGTGAGCCGCTTCGCCGTGCGTCATGCTTCGGATGACAGAAAATTTGTCGGAAATCGAAGCCAGCCTTTGGAGAGACTCACCGAAAATTTCTCCGGTTTTTGTACGGACGACACCCATTTCGCCGCGAAACTCTATCGGGCTGTAGGGTTTAGGATCCCAAGATTCCTGATGAGCCATTCCACCGGGCAAATAAACATGGATAACGCTTTGAGCTTTCGCTGGGATGAAGTCGTACTTCTTCATATCCGCGCGAGCCGATTCCATTCGAAGCATGTCGCCCAGAGTAACGCCGAGACCTCCGAGAGCACCAACAGAAAGAAAGCCACGTCGACTAAATGGATTGCCAAGGCATCGCATGAAGATTACTCCTAAGTTTGGAAAATGGAATTTGACTGGGTGCTTCGGCTACGAAATGAGCTTAGCAGCAGTAGTCATTCACAAGGGTTTCAAAGTTCTGATGTTAAAGTGAAACAGGTTTTGGGCGGGAACGACAGTTGTCGTTGGTTATCGGAGGGATTCCCCCCTAGGTGGGATATAGTAAGCACGCTTACTCGATCAATTTCTCTTCGGCAGAGCGGTGATACTTACAATATCTTACTCGTGCACCGACCCTATCTTCAACCTTTCAGGAACTAGCGAGCGGTAAAGTCGGCAAATTATTCATACTTCTACCTTCCCAAACGGGTGGTTTTTCGGTATTCCACATGAATTCCTTGGCTATTCGACTCGAAAGTGGGCCAAGAATCGTAGATTTGGTTTCGTCACCCTTCCCCAAGAATGTGTTTTCAAATTCAAAGCAGCAAGCACATCCAATGTGCTGTAACCAAAAACGGCCAAAGGAACCTGTCGATTCGTCCTGCGGACGGCAAGCAGACATGCCTGCTACCTTTTTTCAAAACACCTTCTAGTGCAGTTCTTGCCTAGGTGTAGCTTTTTTCGAACGTTCCCGTAGATGAGCTGCGCGATCAGAATGCCTTCGACGATGGTTACTTCACCCTCCCTATGGGCAACGCCGTAGCGGATTTTTTAGCTGGCAAGTTGTAGCTCATTGTAAAGCTTCCGTTGAGCGGCAGTTGCCCGCTTTAGGATGGGTGAATTTGTTGTCGGGATATCTTTTGTCGGAGGACGGAAACGGGCCATCTTG
>JANOAI010000245.1:0-3602 GCA_031411055.1 Pirellulaceae bacterium | reverse complement strand
TAGCATGTTACGTGTGTCCTTTGGGTTTGGGGTTGGAATTTTGTGACTGACTGCTTCGAGCAGTCTTGATCACGGGTTAGAGTCGCCAGATTTTATTCGAATGTCTCCCACCCCAAACCCAGGGACTTACATGGATTCTTTTGACTGAACCGCGTTAGCTATCGGGACTTGAAATCCGATTCGCGTTGCGACGGCTTTTCAAACATGCATTTCCGCGACAAGACGTTTTAGAATTTCGTCCGAATCATTGCGCGACAAACTCCGACAATGTCATCGTGCTCAATTTCTCGCATAGCTGGCTCCAGTTCCAAGTGACTCATGGGAGCGAACTTTTTTGTTCCCTTACTATGAATCAATCGCTCATAACCAAGGCCTTTTGTGCCCTTAATTGGGCGAATTTCTCCGCGTTTTTGTTTGTCAGCAATTACGTCAAGCTGAAACATGTCTGCCTCGATGTGTTCAGGGCCGCCCTCTTTGCGACCCGGGACAAATTCGACGCGAGCGAGGCTGGCAATTTCCTTGCTGACCTTGTCTAAGATCACGACAATGTCGCGAAAAGGTTCCTTCTTCGCAGGGATGTATCGTCGATCGGTTGATATGAGCAGAAGATCACCCTTCATGAAATGGAGGTCTGTCACCAGGAGAATCGGCTCGTCACGACCAAGCTCTAACAAATAGTTTTCTGGTCGGGCAAAGACTGGCATCACCTCGAATCTTCTGCCTGTAAACGCAGTATCACTTTCGCTAGGTCCCCCCTGCTAAAGGGCGCTCGAAGATTTCGATTTCTCATTTAACACCTCGATCAAGAAGAATCGGATCTTTGATCTGGCGACCTGCCACTTCATTCGCGACAAACGCGATGTTCTTTGGCTGGGACCACCTGGGACCGGTAAAAGCCACCTCTGTCAATCGATCGGTGTAGCCGCGATACGAACCGGTTTTACAGTCTACTATCGCTCGATCTTTGATACGGTGCGTGACTTCCTGCATGATGAAGCGATGGAAGGCCATGATCGAATCCTTCAGCGTTATCTCAAGCCGGATCTCTTGATCATTGATGATATGGGGATGAAGCAACTGCCGAAGCGCTCTGGGGAATACCTGTTCGAGATCATCATGCGTCGTCATGAGCTTCGCTCGACGATGATGACTAGCAATCGTCCATTGGATGATTGGGGGGAAATTGATTGGTGACGTCCCCAGCGCCACCGCCATCTTGGATCGTTTCTTACATCGGGCGGAAGTGATTCAAATCACCGGCAAGAGCTACCGTTTGGACAAATCGGACAAAAGTTCAGAAGGTACCAAGGCGCCAACCGGGTCGCCTGCCGATGAATAGTAAGTCAAACGGAGCCAGCATCGTGCTGACTCGCAATTTCACTGGAAGTGGTATCGTTTGAGGCGCCAACGAGTGGTATCGTTTCAAACGCCAATTGACATTTGCAACGAAGCCAGCGCGGCCACTGCTTTAGCAGTGATTTGCGTTAATGCGATAGTCGATGCAAACCTTCGACCAAATTTGTGAGGTGCGAATGACAAAAACTGCTGAAGTTGGATATGTTCGCGCAGATGAAGCGTATGCGAAACAAGAGCTTATGATTCGTTTGCGTATATCACAAAAGTTTTGGGACAAGATGGTAAACGAAGGGCTTCCTGCTGCTCAAATCGGCCATGCCAAGTGGGTGACTGGACAATCAGTCATCGACTTTATCAACCAGAACGCAAAGAGAAAAGTCGATTGACTTTGTTAGTTGTCCTTGCGGCTCATCTGATTAACACTTCAACCTTTTTAGCGACCTGCGAGTGCCGGTCGCTTTTTTTATCAACTCAATTGGCATCAGAAAGGATCATTTATGGCGAGGACACCTGATATTGGTAACGTCCAGCTTTACCCGGATCGCCCGCTTCGAAAAAGCGACAAGAATGGCTACACGCTGAAATTCTACTGCCCACTTGCAGGTAAGCGAATCCGAAAGAACTGTGGGACGCGAGATCGTACTGAGGCTCGCAAGATTCTGAAAGAATGCAGTAGACGTTTGATCGGCGGTGAATACGAATCAAGCAATGGCGCTATTACTGCCAAACACGAGTTGCATACTCGCACACCGCTCTACTTGAGAGAGTTGGATGCAGTCGCAGAAAATGTTGGTTGGAATGAGGCATTCGAAAAATACCTTGCATTCAAGGAGAAACGACTTCGAACGAAATCGATTTCTTGCCTTAGTTCGAGTTTGCAAATGGTGGAACGTATACTCGAGGCACGCCGCGCAAATGATTCTCTGCCTCCTGGTGTTACCTTAATGGAAGCTGCAACTCTGAGCAGCCTTGAGTTCTTACAAGAGCAACTGCTCGAAGGTGCGGAAGGTCAGTACGAATCACGAGCAACAACAACTGTGAACAGCATCGTCAGCGTGGTCATGGCATTTCTTCGCTATTGCCACAAGCATGGCTGGATTGAAAAGCTACCTGCAATCGACGATCTGGATGAAGACGAGGCAATGCGTGGCAGACCGATTACCGGCGAAGAATTCGACCGAATCATCAACACGGTACCGAAGGTAGTTGGCAATCAATCGACCGATTCGTGGAGGTTTCTTCTTCGGGTATTGTGGGAGACAGGTTTTCGCATTGCGGATGTGCTTAACTTCTACTGGGACGACGATTCGAAAATTCATCCGGTTTGCAACAGTCGCGAAAAGGAGAATTGGAAGCTTTTGATCCCCTCAACACAAAAGAATGGCAAGTTCGACGAGATACCAATGCTTCCAGCCTTGGCGTCCTTGTTGGAGCAAGTTCCGGTTGCCGAAAGGCAAGGGCGTGTAGCCAAATTGCAGCCAGTTGAGTTCGACGTTCCAGGAAAGAAAGAGGGAGCATTTACTCCTCGTTTGGATGATCTTGCCCGATTGATAGTCGATTACAGCAATTGCTCCATCGCTAAGGCGTGCAACGTGAGTGAACAAACGGTTCGCAAATGGATCCTCAAGTCCGGTCTTGAACGTCAAGACTCTATTCGATGTTTTGGTGAGGAAATACCAGAAGAAGCGGTAACGGAACTCAAAACGCGATCGGCAAAAAAGACTGTTGCAGAAGCGAATCTATCGACGGATCGAGTAAGCCGAATCATCTGTTCAATTGGTCAAGAAGCGGGTGTCATTGTTCGATCCCCAAACGAGCAACGCGGAACGCGAATCAAGTACGCAAGCGCCCATGATTTGCGGCGGAGCTTTGCCGAAAGACTTTATAACCGCGGTATGTCCGCCGAGACTTTGATGGTCTTAATGCGGCACCGAGACTTTACGACGACTCGCAAGTTCTACGGCGCAAAGCGTCGTGCGGAGTCTGCATCTCGGGAGGTCTATGCATTGTTGGGTTCTGATGCTTCAAAATCAGAATTAGTGGGGGGATTAGTGGGGGGAATAGAAAAAGCTCCGCAGCTGTCCGCTGAAGAGCTTAAGAAGCTAAAGGCTTTGCTGAACGCGATTTAGAGAAATACACCCAGTAGGATTCGAACCTACAACCCTCGGTTCCGAAGTAGGTTTTTTTCGCGATGACTTAGTGCCGGAAAGGCTTGATATTAAACGACTTACGAAAGCGACGACCGC
>JANOAI010000244.1:0-19973 GCA_031411055.1 Pirellulaceae bacterium | reverse complement strand
AATTACTCCCCCTCTCCCCGTCTTCGGGGAGAGGGGGTTGGGGGGTGAGGGGCTGAATCTCTTGGAAACTCAGCCCCCTCACCCCGGCCCTCCCCCGCAAAGCCGGGGGAGAGGGAGGAAATATTCGTATCGATTCGCATTTCCTCAAAGCAGCTGTATGGCCTAGGTTTCGAAATTTTCATCAGGCCAGTATTCGCTATCGTAAGATTTGAAAAAGGGAATTAAGGCGTGATTGGTTCAACGAAGGTACTTTGCAAGATGTCGAGATCTTGGTTCAGCGCATTGAGTGTTTGGTCGATTCCATCTTGCCAACGCTCGTTTGGCGAAACATCGGAAGGTTCGGTGGCTGGAGACTTTGTATCATGGGTTTGCGAAGTAGCCTCGGAGAGAGCGCCCGCATTGGAAGCGACGGAAGGCTTGGTAATGTTCGGTGATGTTTCCTGACGGATTCGATCGTGCAAAAAACCTAACCCCAGAAAAATAAACAAGGCAACAGCGGCGACAACGAGAAGGATTGGAAACGCGATTTTGTGAAGTATTCGCGTCCGGATTTCGGCCGTCGTCGGATTCACTAATCGGAGTTTCTGGACAAGCTCCGGAAGGGGCGATGTGTTTGGTTGCTGGGCATGCGCGAGGCAGTCTTCGAGAATCTCAGCGATTTGTTTGGCCGATTCAAAACGACGGGCCGGCAATTTATTGAGCAGCTTACTTGTGGTCATCCAAGCCATGCTCGGCAATTTTTTTGCGAATGCGACCCATGATTCGGCTTCGCGACATGTAGATGCTACCGGGTGATATTTGTAGTTCGGAAGCAACGTGGTCGACCGGTCGTTCGTCGATGACGGCTGCCCAAAAGGCCCGCCAGCTTGTTTCCAAGAATTCATGCCGCACTTGTTCGGCAGCCCAAACTATCAGCTCGTGCCGATAGTCGGAAATATGTTTATCGTCAGGTTTGTTTTCAATATTTTGAAGCAAAGCCACAAAATTGCTCCCGCCGATTCCATTGGGTTGTCGACGTTCGCGGGCCATGAATCGGATGACGACGTTTCTCGCGACCGTGTTGAGCCAGCGACGGAACGAAGCAGCGTTGCCATCGTCTTTCCAGCCATCGATGGAACGAGCGATTGCCAACAGAATCTGTTGCGTCACATATGGTATATGGCGTTCAGGGACACCTTGCCGACGAGCCAGTCGAACCAGAAAGGTTTCGTACACGCTTACGAAGTCTCGCCAAGCAAGTTCATTCTGCTCGCTTTTGAGTCGTAAAATGAGACTATGGCGTGTTTCAAGAGGCGACATTAGCGATTCCTTTCCCTCTACAGTACCGGGATTTCCACGAATCTCACGCTTACATTCCGTTTTTGTAAGATTTTTGAATCGTTCGGGTGCCCGGTTCTTCTGCGTAGCGGTGATTCGAGCTGCAGTGTGATCTAGCTAGTCCGTGTTCACACTTTAAAATGAAGGTTGAGCTGAACCATTACGACGGACTTCCAGTCCGTCGGTGCCAAAATCAGAGCTGGAACAAAACACTATGGCACGAGTTCCGGGATCTCGTTGCACATCGCAAGTGCTTGCATCGCTTTGGCGGTTGCGATGTAGGTGCTGAAATGATAGTTCCCTCGATAGAGCGAATGCATCCACCATCGGCCAGTAACGCGGAGTTCGCTTTTTAACCAAGCGATTCCTTTTTGAAGCCGTGGGTCGGCGGCAGAAACGCCACTTTCGCGAAGCAAACAGATGGCGAGGGCTGTCATGTACGGGTCGCTTTGTGGATCGGCTGCATCAGGAAGACCTTCAATCAGCTTGACGACGATCTCGGTCATGTGGGCACTCCAGTTGTTCACCTCCGACATATCGCGCGTCGACCATCCCCCGTCGGCATGTTGCTTAGACCACAACATTTCGAGATCGGCGGCTTTGTTTTCGAGAGTCACAACATCGGGCATGAATGAAGCCAAACCGATCCGAAGCGCACGATCATAGTCATGACGCGGTTCCGCTTCACGCAAGAATTTTTTCAGTCGATCGATACGCTGAAGCAGGTCAGGATCGTTGAGACTTGCAAGCCAACTCGGCGCTTCCACAATCGCCCGCGCCGCATGTTGGGTAAGCTCGAAGTCGGTTGTTTCGTAAGGGATCTCCACGGCATCGGCCATGTAGAAGCCACCGTGACTTGATTGCTGCAACAGCATCATGCGCAAAGCTCGATCGGTATGTTCCGATGTCTTGCTGGTTACGTGTTTGTCCCATTGGACAAGGCCGGCTGCGCGCCAAACGGCCCGTTCCGCCAGCAGATGGTAGATGACTCCTTGCTTTTCTTTCGTATCTCTCGGTTTCTCATCGATACTTCCGATAAAGGCCGCCAGGACTTCTTCGTTTGGCTTGCCAAGCTGCTTGGTGAGCCTGGGTCGATCGACCAGGTAGGCTCCAGGCGTATGACAAGCGACACACTTTCGCTCCCGCAGCCAAGCCACAGCACCGTCGTCGAGATACTTGGCGACTTTCTTGATGCTTTCCGCATCGAAAGATTTTACCTTCGCTTCCGCTTCGGTCGGAATGGCGATTTGTATGTCGCCCGATGCGTATTGGAATTCGGGTTTCTTCTTCGCGGGCGGTGTTGCCACATCGGCAGCATTTACCGCGAGAGAAAATGCGAACGCGCACGGGAACAACAACGAGAATGAGCGCAATGAAGATTTCATTCAGGAACGCGGTTGATCGGATACATCGGGGGTTGGAGGCGGGAAGGTAACGTTTCGGTAGAGCTCGCTCAGGGGGATGGCGATTTCGACCGATTCAATGAACAGCGTATCGGTTATTGAGCGATGCTCGATGAAGGACCAAGTTCCATCAGCCCGGCGAGTGTACATCTCGACCAATGGTTCATTCGGCGAAATAAGAATCAATTCGTTCAGTGATTCCAAACGTCGGTAGTGCGATGATTTCTTGCCGCGATCGTAGCTCTCTGTCGATTCAGACAAGACTTCGACGATGACCGATGGATTTAAGACCGTCCCCGAGATCTCGGAATCGATTTGAGGAGGCCCACATATGATCGAAGCGTCCGGATAGGTATACAGTCCGGTAGCATCGATTTTGATCCGTAGATCGCTGTTGTACGGAACGCAGGGCTTGCCCTTAAGTAGTTGGCGGGCCTCGCCGAGAAAATTCGTGGCGACCAAGCTGTGTTCTGGTGAGCCACCAGCCATCGCGAACATTTCGCCGCGACAGTACTCGCTCTTGGTCAATGCGGTTCGCTCCCGAGCTTCATATTCGGCTAAAGTGATAGGGCGAACGACCGCGGACATGACTGAGATCCAAGGGCATTGGAACAAATTTGATGGCAAACAAGTATTGTAATGGAAGATCGTCACAATCGCCAACGAGCATAATGGATTGCTCTCTGACGAATTTGGTAGAAAAGGTCGGTTCGGCACGATCGCTTGGCGAAAAAAACCAGGGCTCTATCCCAGGCCGAAGTGTAATAAATTTGAAGCCGATATTTCGTGATAGACTCGAAATTTGGTAGAACTAAGATTCATCGCCCGACGTAACGTAAGGGTCTCCGTTTTTCGCATACGATAATTTTAGGATGTTTATTGTGTTCGCTCGAATTTGCTTTCTTTCGATCTCGCTCATGACAATCGTACCGTTCGTCGGTTGCGACTCGACCAAACCAGTTGCGAAAGACGATCATGACCATGATCACGGGCATTCGCATGATCACGCTTCCAATCGAACCCTGGCCGAGGCGTTTAAGGCGTTGGAGGGGTATCAGGCGACCATTAAGACAGCTTTTGAAGCTGAAAAACCCGACGATGCGCATGGGGCGCTTCATGACGTCGCTCATACTCTCGAAGAGATGGAAGCAACGGCACAAAAGGTTTTGACGACTGACGAGGCCAAGGCAGCAGCCAAAGAGACGTTAAAGAAACTCGTTGATGCCTATGGGGCACTGGATGAAGTCATGCATGGCGGGGTAGGAAAGAAGTATGTCGATGTTGCGAAGCAGATCGAGGAATCCATCGATGCTTTGCGCAAAATGATTCCTGCCGAATAGTTGAGGACATGGCGCCCGTGATGAATTTTCGCAGTTTTGGTTGGTACGCACTCGGGCTTGGTGGTCTTCTTTTTTCAGGCTGCGAGAAACCGCTCTCGCCAGAAATATTGGCTTGGCGGAAAGAGTTTCTCTGCGATCTCAAACCGAGTGATCCACTGAGTTTGACCGATGCGAAAGGGAAGCTTCAGCAAGAGGCCGACGTTACGCTGGTTGGAAAAGTCGGGACGGGCAAGCTTGATCCGTTTGTCAAAGGTCGCGCGCAGTTTGTCTTATCCGAAGCTCCTGCGGGTGGTCATGGTGACGAGAAGGACCATGACTCAACGGAGTGTATCTACTGCCGTCGTCGATTAGCCGAAGCGCCGCTCGCAATCGTGGAACTGCATAACGCTTCCGGTGCAGTCATCCCCGTGAGTGCAAAAGAAGCCTTAGGAATCGTTGACGGTCAAAGACTCGTGATCGAGGGACGAGGCAAATACGATCCTGAACTTAATTCGATCTCGCTTGTTGCCAAGCAAGTCTTTGTCGACAGTAAAAAATGAGTTGCGATTTTTAGCCGTCAGATACTTCTTAACCAGACGATTACTAAGCAAGAGCGGCGACAAGGAAGGCTAAAAAATTCGTTCGCTTCCATGTGGCTCGCTTTCGTGATCAATGGACTAGGCTTGCTTTTTGCGAATTCGGCGTCGTGCTGTTAGCATCCCAAGCACGACAACCAATGACAACGACGTTGGCTCGGGGACAGCGTTGATGACACCGATACCGTCCAGATCAAAACCTCCCGATATAAATGCGGTTGCGTACGGGTCATTGATAATATTGCCTAGCGAGTCGAGCGAAGGGCTGTAACCCTGCGCAGGATTGATACGTCCGACCACATCCACGACGCGAACGAAACCGACATGGTCGACGTCAAGGCCGGCAGTGCCGACAAGTTCTTGAAGATCGAACGGGGTCCCAAAACCGACACGGTATTTTCCCGCCAAATTGAAGAGGTTTGTAGGATCTAAATTTTCGAAGCTACCTACCTGCATCGATGCTTGCGTCATTGAGATTGATGGGAAGCGAAAAAAATTCGATCCGTCAGAACTCACTTCAACGTATGCCAGCTCTAGATAAGTGTCGCTAAAACTGTTTTCAAAAACCGCGAAGTCCGGTCCCGCACCATTACGAACGCGACTATTGAACGTCAATGTCGCAGACCCACCATCTCCAAGGCTGACGATGGCTCCGGTGCTCGTTCCGGCAGGTCCGAACGCATTCGTCAAGTCGCCGAACGAGGCCAATCCTCCGCTTGAGTTGCCTATATCCTGCAGCCCTCTTTGTACGGTTCCTCCAACCGCCCAATCAACAAAGCGGGGATCAGTGTGCGCGATAGCGAGCGAGCCCGGCGTCCCGGCGGCGCCATCGAACATCATCACACCGGCGATGCTCGAAGTAGCAAATTGCGTGCAAGTAAGAAGGATGACAAAAATGGAAATTGAGCGATTCATGAGGTTCTTTCTTGAGCTTCAAAAGGGGAGATTTGGAGTTGGCGTCTCAACCAAATCCGATCGATAATTTTTTGTCGTTCTGTGGGATTGGCTGTAGACCAATCGGCAATTTCCGAAAGGCTTCGAAAACATCCAGCACAAATGTTGCGAGAGTCTAGTTTGCACTGCCTACGACAAGGCGATTCAACATCGATAGGGGTGATGCTGCAAGCGTTCGACATATATCGGAGCGCCTCAGTTGAAAATATTTCAACGGATACGAAACGGAACCGAAGACTATCGTCATGCGATGGCAGGAGAAAACTCTGGCATCGAAGCCATAATCCACAAAATCAAAGGTGAACAGGCAATGAATACAAAAGCCGAATGAACGATGCTAATGAGAATTGCCTGATAACTCTTTGCAATGGATGCCCCAGTCCGAGAGGGCACGTCTCCATCATCACTTGAGGTAGGTCTTCTGACTTGCCATCATCTTGTCTCAAAGCCTTCTCGCCCAATTTTTTAGGCAATGGCACTTCGTTAGAAGGAGACAAAACTTGCCACTTATCAGGTGGCAGATGGCTTACAGCGGCTGGACCGTCCCGGAATTTCACCGGAGTTCCCTGTTCACGAAATCTAATTGAATCGACCTCGTCACCACAAGCTTGGGCGGAATGATACTGAATCGTCGACGAGTGTCAATGGACGGCTTGCAAACGGGAAATCTGCTGCGGCGCTACAGCAATCTCGACAAATTCCATTTGCGACTCACTTCGAGCGTGTTCTTAGTCTTTGTGGACGAATCTGCGAGTCGGCATGAATCTCCCTGACTACAAGACTTTTCGGCAAATAAAATTCGCGAGACATCAATTCGAGAAAATTCAGTAACCGTAGCTCGGCAAATCCTCAGATAGAAATACGGAGGCTTTTTGTATGGCGATTTGTCGTCGAAGTGACTCCTGGCAAGTCTGAGGTACGATATTCTTATGACTATTTCTATATCATCGCTGTCCTGTCCTCGTTGTGGGGCCATCGTCGACGCCTCTCTTGCGGGCGGACTATGTCCAGCTTGCCTGTTACGGGCTGTGGCACTTGGGACGGTTACGGACTCGCTCCCATCGATGCCATGGATACCGCCATCGATCGACGAACTGGCCCCGGCCTTTCCTCAGCTGGAGATTGTGGAATTGGTTGGGCATGGAGGAATGGGGGCCGTGTACAAGGCCAGACAGAAATCGCTCGGACGTTGGGTAGCCCTTAAGATTCTGGCTCCACAGCATGCGGATAAGCCCGACTTTGCTGAACGATTTTCGCGCGAGGCTCAGTTTCTCGCCGAAGTCAATCATCCGTATATTGTCACCGTGCATGACTTTGGAAAGGCACGGGAGTTCTACTTTTTGCTTATGGAATTTGTCGACGGTGTTAGCCTACGTCAAGCAATGAGTGCTGGGCGACTATCTCCGGAGCAAGCGTTGGCAATCGTTCCACCAATCTGCGAGGCATTGCAGTTCGCCCATGAACGCGGCATCGTCCATCGCGACATCAAGCCCGAGAATCTGTTGCTCGACAAAGAAGGACGCGTCAAAATTGCTGACTTTGGGATTGCGAGGATGATGCGATCCATGGGAAGCGAGGAGGTTTTGGGGAGCAACACGCCGTCACAGATGCTGGCTGACACAGCAAGTGAATCGAAGCAAGCGGCCTGTGAACCAAACGCAGCGACAGATCTGACTCAAGAAACGGTGTTGGGAACTCCGCGGTATATGGCACCTGAGCAACGGGACCGACCAGCAAGCGTTGACCATCGAGCAGACATCTACTCTTTGGGTGTTGTGTTGTATGAGATGTTAACCGGGACACTGCCAGGTCCCAACTGGCAGCCGCCTTCGCGCAAATCGCTCTCCGACACCAAGCTCGACCAGATCGTGCAGCGGGCCTTGGAGCAAAATCCGGACTTGCGTTACCAATCGGCATCGGAGCTTCGAACACAGATCGAGACGACTGTGTCACTCAGAAATCCGGAGCTTGTTGAGCAACTCCTAATGGAATCATCGAGTGCTCCATCGAAGAAGAGGTATCGATTCTCGTTTATCAACTTAGCCCAGTCCATGAAGGTACGCACGGTCTGGGGGCGCCGCATGCTTATGATCTCAATGCTCCAAGTACTCGGCTTCTTAGCCATACTCTGTTTTTTTCCGGGGATGGAGTGGACTTTGGGATGTGTGGGCTTCTTCGGGTTTGCGAGCTTCATCAGTTTGGCTCAAATGTTCGAAAACCACGACAGGATAGAAGGGCGACGTTTTCTGAAGAAATTCCAGACGGTGTGCGGAATCGTCGGCGCTTCACTCCTCTGTTTGTTGTTTTTCAGCCGCATGTTTAGCGTCAGCTCTCTGGCGGCGTACGTAACCGTTCGCGATCCCACGGTGGAGGGCTCGCACTTTACATTCACCTACGATACTAAATGCCCGCCGGGATGGAATGCCTGGGTGACGGTGGTAGCTTTGGAAAGTAGCAAGGCCGTGACGGAACGCTTCCAAGCCAAACTCGATGAGACAGGTCGGGTGCGGATTCCTTTGCAATACCTGACCAAGTCGAGCTCGATTACTGAAGGTCCGCGGGTCCACAAGTATCGGATTACTCCCGAACATGCCCAAGGTTGGAAGCTCTATGAACCTACGCCGTTTGGTGAAGGGAAGGTTACGCTCGTCATGTATCGCGACGGGATATCACCGGCCAACGCAGAGAGCCTGCCATATGAAACGATTAAACCGCATGCCAAGCTGACCGAAAGCCCATTCGAAGCAGCGTACGTTCAAGGCAAAATCGAATTCGTCCGCATCACACCCCATCCATGGGATGGAAAAATTCAGTGGCAACCGAACGGTCTGGAGTGCACCGAGATGGGACTCCCTGATTCCAATGGTCAAGGCTCAGCCAGCGGAAAGGTCATCAAGGACATTGCGATTCGCGTTTGGAGTCAGACTCGCGAGTGCTCATCGCCGGTAATTCGGTTTCCTAAGAAGTCTGGTTTCGGACAATTGGGGTGGCAATCAACTCGCCCCACCGATCAGCAGCCCGCTTGGCTTTTTATTCAAAGAATTTCCTGCCCACCCGAAGCTAAAGAAATGACGATCGAGATTGGCGTTGCCGACGGCGACTGGAAGACCGAAATCAGTTTTAAACCCAACAACTATCTCCATCAGCCTCACTCCGGCAGGTCGACTTCCGATTCCGGTGGTTTTGTTTGGCAAGGAGAAATCCAAGCGACCGATGCAATCGCAGGCAAGTTGCCTCTCTCGTTCAGCTACACTCGCTCTGATGACTTCGAAACACGCCTTGTTTACGAACTTAGCGATGGCAGACTCGTCGCGATGCCGGGGACGTCGAATCTTGGAACATCCAGGACCGGCCTGATGACGATTCCGGTTACGGAATATGAAGAGATCAAAGACTTTCATGTTCAATCTCGGCGTTACCAGTGGGTTGAGTTCCGCAACGTGTCCTTGGAACTGGGACATTTCACCGAGGTGGAGGTTCAAAGTGAATATTGAGACTTTCGTGACGCGCCGACGACGTAAACGAATTGGGTCTTTGGGGTGTGGCCAAAGCCAGAAAGCACGAGCTGGCTGACGCCGCTTACCTCGATAGAAATGCCTGATCACCCGTACCAATTCCAAACGACACACTGGACTCAGGTCGTTGCCGCACGCGGCAATTCCCCTAAAGCGAGGCTCGCACTGCAGAAGCTTTGCGAGACCTATTACGAGCCCGTTGCGATGTTCATTGAGCGATCTCGAAGCGACGACTCCACCAGTCCCGACGATGCTCGCGATCTGACCCACGCGTTTTTCGCCAAGCTTCTTGAGGGACAGAGGCTCGACCATGCCGACCGCATGCAAGGTCGCTTTCGAAGCTACCTGCTCGGGGCAGTCAAGCATTTCTTGTCAGATCAGCGCGACCGAGAACGAGCGGAAAAGCGCGGGGGTGGGCTGCCAACTTTATCTCTGCCGGACGAGACTTTAAAAGGCGAGCAACGCTCCATGGGCGACGCACTAGTAGACGCGAACGGTTTCCCTCCTGATGCGTACTTTGATCGACAATGGGGACTGACGATTGTTCAGCAGGCGATGGCCGCGCTACGAACAGAGGCCATCGAGGCGGATGATCTGGTCCGGTTTGAAAAGCTACAACCGTGGTTGGTCACACCATCGGGCCATGAAACGGCCATCGTAGCGGCTCGTTCGTTAAACATGACCGACAACGCATTCAAAGTTGCAGTGCATCGATTGCGAAAACGCTACCGACAATTAGTTCTGGACCGGATAGCTGTCACCGTGGACGACCCGGTGGAGGCTGCGGAAGAACTGAACTACCTGGTGACCGTACTTGCGACCAATTAACGAATAGACGGTAGGTGATAAACACCCTCGGTTTGGCTTAGCTAATTGCCAAGCATCGATAGCGACGCAAAATCGTTGGGATGCCAAGCGCCACGAGCAAGAGGAAGGAAGAAGGCTCAGGGACAGCCGTGGCACTGCCGACCACAAAACGGAAGATTCCAGAGTCGGTTAGTGTTCCGCCCAGCGAGGTTGCAAATCCTTCGATGCCAAGATCGTAAACACCTGGTTTTGAAAATGCATAGTTGAAGTGATCGTGACCACCAACCGTCGATGGGATAACATCGATCGCTGGGTTGACGCCATCGTTGGAACGCATGAAGACGTTTGGGGAGCCCGCGCCGAACTGGAAGATTGCCATGCTCCCGTCAACTGGCCCACTGAAGCTCGTAAGACGAAACCCTGCCGAAGTGAATTGCATCGGATCAAGCTCTTCGGAGGCAATTCCCAAATACGGAACACCCGGCGTGTTTGTCCCTGGGAGCATCCAGATCGGCGCGCTTGGCGTGTTTCCCAAAAAATCAAAAGCTGGAAGTGTGATCAGGTTCACATCCGAGACACGTACATAGGCATCGGAGGGGGCGAGTTCCTCGTTGGCGGTCGTTGCCGGGACACCATTGAGAATGGCCGAGCCGACACCAAAATGATAGTGGAGAAAGAGCTGCCCTGGACTTTCGAGAGCAAGACCGATGTCAGCATGCCCGGACGTGTATTCGACGATTTCGCCCCGTACTTGGGAAAAGGAAGTTATCCAAACTCCCAACAAAAACAGGGGAGCTAGCGTTGTTTTGTTCAACATTATTATTCTCGTCGCTCTCAAAATGTATTGACCAAGTCGCACCAAACGCCTATGTTAATCTTTTGCAATTCATTTGCAAGTCCGCAACCTATTCTTTTGGCTAACCCTTGCAGAAAATGGAGTCAGGCTTGAAATTCTATCGAACGAAAAGATTGAGCTGCCGGGGATTTACGCTAATCGAACTCCTCGTGGTGATTGCCATCATCGGTGTTTTAGCATCGCTGCTGCTACCCGCCATCCAATCGGCGCGCGAGGCGGCTCGTCGGATGCAATGTCAAAGCAACATGCGCCAGCTTGGTGTTGCTTTGCATACTTACCACGATCTTCATAAGTCGTTCCCGCACAGCACGCTTGGTCCTGATGTGATTCATAGTTCAAACGGAACGGGCTTCTATAGCTGGCTGGCATTGCTCCTGCCGCAACTTGAACAAACCAATCTTCGCAATGCGTTTGACTTTAATATTTCGCTATCGGATCGAGTCAACTACACATCGTCCACCGATTATTTAGACTATACGATCGCGACCACGCACCCGAATGCGAATCCGGCGGCTACGATCGTTCCTTTGTTTCTTTGCCCAAGCGAACTCAATAGTCGAATAGCGAATTCGTCGATCGGTACCACTGCTCCAGGTAGCTACGTCGCCAATGTCGGTTGGCCGAAATTTTCATACATGCAAGGAATGACAGGACCGACTACCGAGCAGAACGGATTCATCGGGATGGTCAATCCGTCTGTCAAAGATCCTTGGCATCGGCCGCGGATGACGATTGAAAGCATGACCGATGGGCTTTCCAATACGATGGCGGCATCCGAGAGAGTGGTTGCCAACTTCACGCCGGTAGCCGGCGCCTTTGGAGGCACTTACGTGCCAGAAGGAGTTAAAGATTCGATGCAGTCATTTTGCGGCGGCGCAGAAGTCACGCGTGCGCTGGATCGCTGGGTTACCTACTGTAGCACCGTTTCACACGGAGACGCCAAGTACTCTATCAATCATGGAAAGTCTTGGGCTAGCGGATGGAACTACGTCGCGAATCACTTTATGCCAGTGATGCCGCCGAACGGACGTAATTGTCATATCTATGGTGGCGAGGACGATGGCAACAACATGGTCTCACCCAGCAGTTACCACCAGGGCGGGGTCATGGTGCTTATGGGAGATAGTGGTATTCGGTTCATCGAAAACACTATCGATCCGGCAACGTGGTGGGCGATCGGCGGAAGCAACGAAGGGCAAGTCGTCGCAAGCGAGTAGAATCCGGTGGATGCAAAAGCAAGCGTGAGTGCATCCTCAACTGGACAGCGCACTTTGATTCAGCCGAACGTCGTTAGCCCAATGCAATCTACTTTAGCGGTGCAGCGCGAGCCGCCCAGTTCTTGGTTGGCCGTATAACCAAGCAAAATACGAAATACACCGGACAGCTTGCGCTGTTCCGCTACAAAAGTAGATGGCATTGCCCGTTAGCGGATGTTCTTGCATTGAAAACCGTGACTAACGCCAAAACGGCTAATGGTTTCGAAAACGCCGAGAATCATTGGGAATTTGATTCAAAGTGGCACTGTCCAGCTAAGGATGGATCGAAAACTTTAAGGACTTTACATTCTCGAACACCAGTTCAAAACCATGGTTGTCGATATCTTGCTCGGTGATCTTGTAGGTGTGCGTTCCAACGACATCATTTGAGAGAATATCAGCATCGTTGACATCAATCGTGATTTCATCCCCAGCCCTTACTTTTCCGAGTTCTTGATCGTAAGTCTCTTGACCGCTGTTTGAACCATCCTTCATAGCGGTAACCTTTCCCTGATGCCGGACGGCTACGCGAAGATCGGGATCGCTTGAATCGGTGTCCCACTGCATACCGTTCTCTCTAAGTTTAGCGACTTCGATCGAACCAACGAAGAGTTTGGCATTCGCCCGTTCGTTCGCAATCCGTTCGGCTTCCGCCTTCGCTTTCGCAACGCGTTCCGCTTCGGCTCGTTCTTTCGCCATTCGCTCGGCCTCTGCACGTTCTTTCACAATCCGTTCCAATTCCGCTTTCTCCTTGGCGAGCCTATCGGCTTCGGCCTTTTCCTTGGCTAACTTTTCTGCTTCAGCCTTTTCCTTGGCTTGCTTTGCATCAGCTTCTCTTTTAAGACGTGCGGCTTCCGCTTTGGCTTTTGCAGCTTGACCAGCCTTGGCTTTTTCCTCGGCTAATTTTTCGGTATCCGTTTTTCCGGGCTGTTCCTTCTTAGCCTTTTGCTTTGCCCCTTTTTCTTTCTTCAAGCGAACGGCATCTTGCTTATCGGCTTGGTCTTTGCCCATCTTGGCCTTATCGTCTTCAGCGGCAGGCCCTTTCGCTTTGGTCGCTTTTTGCTTCTCTTCTTGTTCTTTGGCTAGTCGCTCTTTGTCCAATTGTTCTTTAGCAGCTTTCTCGCGATCGGCTTGTTCTTTGGCCGCTTTTTTCTTGGCTTTATCTTCGTCCGCCAGGCGTTTCTTTTCTGCTTCGAGTTTCGCTTGGCGCTCTTCTTCAGCTTTCTTTTCGGCTGCTGCTTTTTCCTCTGCTGCAAGCTTCTCAGCTTTGGCTTGGTCTTCCGCTGCTTTCACCGCGGAGCGGTTTCGGTCGGCAATTGGATTCGGTGCGACAACGGGAGGTGGAACAGGAATGGCGGGTTCCGAAGCGGTGGACGGAACAACGGCTGGTGAAGCCATTGGCTCCGATGCGATGGCGGGCACGATTGAGGGCATGCCACCTGAAGACGACGGTGACGCCATGTCCGACAAGATCATGGGTGAAGTTGAAGAGTCACTCGCGAAAGCATATGGAGGGACGGGCGCGCATGTAACTGTAGGCAATGCTGTCTCACATGGACTGCAACCGTTTTGGGCCGCTGGAGCGGGCGTGCAGCAAACGACGCGAGATTTGAGGCCGCACTTCAGGAGTGGTCGGCGAAGTTGAATCGCCGAGGCTTCCGAAGCAAACGTCCCCATAAAACACGAAGCAGCAAAAACCGTCAATCCAAATCGCCATCGCATGTTGCGTCTCCAAAACTGTCAAAATCTTTCTTAGCGAATCAGTATAGTTCGGTCGGTTCGATCGAAAACCCAGAAAACTTTATGTTTTGGCACCATCCTTGCCTGCCTCAAAACACGCTTCGCGGCAGCCACGGCGGCTTGTGGACTACCACCAACTCGGACGAGAACAGAATGCAATTCATCAATATTGCGATGAGCCCAACAAATCAATGAGCCCAACATCGAACATCGTATAGAAATCGGGAGAACGATCCTCCGAAGCACACCCTACGAAAAGAATTGGCGATAATGCTAGAATGGTGAAAATTGAAATCGGAGCTCCAGGACGAAAGCAACATTATGAAATGGGTTGATCGAAATCGGTTAAAGACTGATTTGTTAGCGGGAACGTTTTTGAATCTGGGGTCATCCTGTGCCGTAGAAATCGCGGCCGACCTCGGCTTCGATTGGCTTTTAATCGACTTGGAACATGGTAGTGGCTCGTTCGCTGATTTGAGAGCCATGCTGTTGGCTTGTCGTGGTTCCGTTTCTTCGCCGATCGTGCGGATCCGAAGTGTGGATTCGGATTCCGTGAAATTCGCGCTTGATAGCGGGGCGGCTGGGATCATGTTTCCGTTCGTGAATAGTGCCGAGGAGGCCAAGCGAGCCGTCCAATTTATGAAGTATCCACCCATGGGGACACGCGGTGTCGCGGCCGTCATTCGGGCCACGACCTACGGAAGAGATAGCGTGGCATACCTCAACGAAGCCAACGACAAGACGTTGACGGTGGTCCAAATCGAAACCGGCCAAGGGGTTGAGTCGGCGGACGCCATTGCGGCCGTAAAAGGGGTCGATGTTCTGTTTGTCGGTCCAATGGATCTTTCCGTAAATCTCGGATGCCCGGGCGATTTTACACAACCCCATTTTATCGAAGCCTTGAAGCAAGTAATCGCGGCTTGTCACAAGCATGGCAAAGTTGCAGGGATTTTGTCGCGACCTCAACTGGTGAAGCAACATGTTGAACTTGGCTTTCGTTTCTTGGCGCTCGGTTCCGATGGTACAGCAGTCGCAACGGGCTTGAAACAAAGCCTCGATGCCATGAAGAGTGGATAATGGCCAACTTTAATATCAAGACGGCTACGCTGGGTGGCATGCAGTTTTGGACAGACTTTCGATGGGTCGCTGGTGTTCGACTTCAACGAAACGAGGTAACCAAGCATTGGCGTGTCTTGGATGCACGCAACGTACGACAGTCTTGGGGCAGTCGCGAGGATTGCGAAAAGTCTTTTGATAAACTCGTTCAACAATTGCACCCCAATCTCCGTTATCAACGGATAGTCATTCTCATGCATGGCTTGATGCGAACGCCAAGATCGATGCGAAGCATGGCCTCAGCCATCAAGGCCACGATTCCATGCGAAACGATATCGCCAACGTACGCAAGTTCGCGCGCGCCTATGGCCGATCATGCTGAGGCGCTGCGATCGATTGTCGAATCCTTACCAGGCGAACCGATCGTCGATTTCGTTGCGCATAGCATGGGGAACATCGTAATTCGTCATGCACTCAACGACTGGAAGAAGCTTGGCGATCCCATGCATGCGCTCAAACGCATGCATCGCATGGTTATGTTGGGACCACCCAATCAAGGGGCGACGATTGCAAAGCGATTGGCTAAAACCGGGTTGTTTGGCGTCATCGCGGGTCAAGGCGGACTGGATCTCGGTCGCGATTGGGATCAGTTGCAGTCGAATCTCGCCATCCCCGAATTTCCATTTGCGATTGTCGCTGGCAGACATTCCGGACCACTTTCGAAGCATCCGCTTGTCGAGGGCGATAATGATCTCGTCGTGAGCATCGAGGAAACCCATTTGGAGGGAGCGGCCGTTGAAATCGAAGTCCCTGTCCTCCATAGCTTTTTGATGGACTCGAAAGAGGTCCAACAAAAAGTCATCGCGTTCTTAAGCGAAGCGTAACGAGACAGCGCGATCGAAAATAACTGTCTGCAAAACTTGAGAGCAACTGTAGATTTTTCGGAAGATACTATTCATTTTCGAACTCTCCCGTCAGTTGACTCTCGCCGCCATAAAACGCCTCGTGGAGCGTCAAAATCAACGCCCAAATTCACTTTGAATAAGACAGAGTGAAGACAGCTCAAAATTTTCGTTTGATATCTATTCGTTTTCGGGATGGGCTGTAATTTCTAATGAGCATTCTACATCTTAGATGTGGAGTCATAGACATAATCACTGATTCGAACCAGGTTAGTCTGTGCGTCTTCTGATTCTTCGAAGGAGTCGTTGAATCGGACAGAAAAAATACAAAACAAGAATGCAAGGATGCAGGTAATGTCCCACTCGTCTCCCTCCCTACAAAGA
This sequence comes from Pirellulaceae bacterium, assembly GCA_031411055.1. GTDB lineage: Bacteria > Planctomycetota > Planctomycetia > Pirellulales > Pirellulaceae > JAIYDQ01. The sequence continues at coordinate 3,868 of JANOAI010000244.1, read as the reverse complement.
GCTCGAGCTCGTCAGCTCATTCGCAACAAGAAACGATCTTGGCTTCGCTCATGTTTGATTGCTAGCTTAGGATTCGCCGCTAGCTTTACCTCAAACATCCTTTACGCTGATGAGAATAACTCGTCGACGATCAACGCCCAAACCAACGCGGTCATCAAATCCACCTCGGGGGCTTATAACAACCTGAGTGCCGGCATTCTCAATTTCAATGGCCCAAGCGGTGCTGCCGAATGGAGTGCTGAAAACTTGACGATCAGTAATGCTGGCCAAGTTTATTTGGTCCGAGCCAATCTGGGTGTCATTGGCGACGTTACCAACACGGGTACTTTCCAAATCAACGCTCTCGGCGGGATTGCCCAAGTGGACGGTCACTTCACGACGTCCGGGACTGCCGGCGTCGTCAACATTCTCGGCGGTGGGATGGAACTCATCGGGGACGGGGACCCGATGACCTCGGGTTACGTTCCTGCCAATTTCACCAATAACTCAACCGCGAGCAATGGCGTCGTCATCGCCAACAATCGCTACCTAATCGCTGACACTATTACCAACGCGAACGGTTCCACCATCTCCAGCAACGGTCGACTGGAAGGTCGCACCGCAATCGTCAACAACGGAACGATCAATAGCGATGCTGCGACCAGTATTCTGAAAGGTAACATCACCAACAACTACATTCTCAACGCTCGGGGTGTCATCGAAGGGAATGTGACCAACACAACAGGTCAAGTCGTCAATGTCAAAGGCAACTTGTCCCAAACGGGCAACCTGACAAACGCTGGCTCGTTAGCCGTTACGGATGGTAACTTGACCGGTACCAATCAGTTGACGAACACTTCCACCATCACGATCGCAAACGATCGAACCGTCTCGGCTGCGACCATCAAGAACAACACTGGAGGAACAATCACGGCCGGAAACAACACAACCATCACCGGCACTGCGACTTTGGAAAACAATACCACCATCACCGTTGGCACGGGAAGCACCATCAGTTCGGCTGCGATCGACAACAAGTCTGGCGCGACCATGACTGCCGGTAGCAGCGCGATGATCACGGGAACCAAACTGGAAAACAGTGGTACGATCACGGTGGATACCAATAGCACCGTCCGCTCGACGGGGATGGCGACAGGCGACGATCTAACCAACAATGCAACCGGGATCATCAACTTCAATGGTGCCGGAGCTTCGAATCTCTCAAGTGCTACGGGAACGATCGTCAACAAAGGGGCCATCAATCTCAACGCGGGCACCATCTTGGTGACCGGCAACCTGACTGACAGCGGATCGGTCGCCATCGCCGACGGGGCCACCTTCAAAACCGGTAGTGCCAATCAAACCATCGCCAATTCGATGAAATTAACTGGCACATCGAACTTCGACACCAACGGATTCGACGCCACTGTCTCAGGCATTATGAGTGGGGAGGGTGGTGGGCTGACGAAAAAAGGACTTGGCAACCTGACTCTCGAAGGAATGAATACGTTTTCCGGAGCGTCAGCAATCAACGCTGGCCAATTGACGCTCAAGGGCGGTAGTGCGTTGGGCGATGCAAGTGCGCTCACGGTCGGTGCAGCGGGAAAACTGAAAGTAGAAAACAACGAGACCATCGGTTCGTTGGCCGGTGCTGCTGGGAGTGAAACGAATCTTGCCGCCAACCTAACGACTGGAAACGGCTCCGACACGACTTACTCAGGCAAGATCATCGGTACTGGAAAATTGGCGAAGAATGGCACTGGAACCATGACGCTCGCAGGGTCGAACGCCAATACGTTCAGCGGTGGAGTCGACGTCAATGCCGGTACTCTGGTCGCGAGCACCAACGAGCAACTCGGTACTGGAACAGTAAACATCGGGTCCAATAGTACACTCGAAGTCAACGACGGTACAACGCAGACGGTGGCCGGAGTGAGTGTGTCTTCGGACGGAACTCTCAGCAACTCGGGCACATTGACATCGAGCAGCAAGATCTCGAACCGTGGCGCAGTATATAACCTTGAAGCGACCAGTGTCATAAGCGGCGGAATAACCAATACGGATACCGACGCCATCATCGACAACAAGGGCACCATCAACGGAGGCGTCACCAACAACGCCGGGACCGTGAACAACGACACGTCCACAAGCGTTATCATCGGTGGTTTGTCGAATGCTCGTTCGAACATCGTGAACAATACTGGTTCAATCAACGGAGGCGTTACGAATTCTGGTACCCTCAACAGCGATACGGCTACCAGCGTCATCACTGGCGGATTGGATAATCGTGGCGATGCGAATCTTCGCAATCAAGTCAGCGGCGCAATCATCAATCAAGTTGGAGGAGGCGGCCCCCGCGGTCAAGTAGAAGGAGGAGGCCCCCGCGATCGCCGCGTCGATAGCGGCAGCGGCGCAGTAATTCCAACCATCACCGTCACGGGTGATCTTGTCGGCGATAGCACGCTACTCAACAAGGATACCGCCAAGCTGCACGTTAAGGATGGTAACTTCACCGGTATTACCACCTTGACCAACCAATCGACGAATGCTGCCGGTGTGCAAATCGATGCGACTCGAAAGCTTGGAGCGAACGCTGTCACTAATCAAGTCGGTTCCACCATCGTGAACTCGGGAACTCTGCAATCTGCAACCGTGATCAACAATAGCGGAACGATTACCAACAACGTCGGCGCCACAGTCAGCGGCGGAATCAACAACGCCCATATCAACTCGCTGGTGACCAACAACGGCACCATCAACGGCGGCATCACGCAAAACTTCGGCACCGTCAATTCTCTCGCAGCAGGCAGTGTCATTAACGGCGGCGTGAACAACTCAGGATATGTCAACGCTCAGAACCAGATCTCCGGTCCCATCGTGAATAATGCTCAGCACTCTTTCACCGATGTCACTCTCACGCACGCACAGGCAAACGCCGCTGGGACGGTCACCTTTGGCTCGGACCCGACAGCTCCGACCTTGAACCTTAGCGCTAAGAGCGATGGTGGTGCCAGCGGAGCCGGAGGAAACGGTGATGTCACCGTCGAGGTCGTATTTGATGCGACGACAGCGGGAAGCAGTTTCAATGCTAACACCAACACGATTACGGTCAGCTTTACCGGCACATCGGCCACCATCGAAGAGATTCGCACGGCCATCAACGACGGAGATGCGGGAGATGTATTCACCGCATCGGGAGGTAATGACACAGACGAAATCGATGCGGGTATCAGTTCGATTGCGACGCTCACCGGTGGCCGCGATAGTGGCACTGCCCTCATTCGCGTCTTAGCCGATGCGACGGGATCTGCCGCCCAAAACAAGAGTGTGGCGATCGTCAACGATAGCACGATCACTGCTGATACAGCGGTTGCGTCCATCGATTCGGCTACCGGAAACGTCACCGTTCGGGTACGTGGTGAAGTTGGCTATGGCGACATTGCGGCTGCAATCGATGACTTGAGTGGCTTCAATGCTTCCGTCACTTCCTCGGTGGGCGATCAAGGTTACAAAACCTTGGTCGATACTCCTCCAACAGCTTCAACCTTGACCAACGGTATCTTCAATGTCGAAGGAAACCTTGCATCGGACAGCACCTTTGTCAACGGTGGCCATCTCAATCTCAACAATGGTGACCTGACCGGCATCACCACGTTGACCAACACCGGCGACATTGTGGTTCAGGATGGGTACATGCTTGAAGCTGGGGTGGTCAATAACAATGCCGGGACGATCGACCTGGGCTACGACTCGACACTGCAAGCTGGAACGCTTACCAATAGCTCTGCCATCAACGTTTATGGCCAAGGCGATATCATCGCCGATGGTACTATCACCAACAATGCATCCGGCACGATAAAATTTGGCATGGGGTCCACCGCCGCAAACG
>JANOAI010000243.1:0-13555 GCA_031411055.1 Pirellulaceae bacterium | reverse complement strand
GTAATCATCGTCGTTTTGTTTTTCGAGAATCTCCTGCGATCGGCGGAGCAACTTCTCTCCTTCATCCAGCCGACCCAACTCGGCGACTACCAACGCTAAGTTACTCAGAGATTGCGCAATGTCCGGGTGATCGGGCCCCCTTGCTTTTTCGCGTATTGCAAGTGCACGAAGTAGCACCGGTTCTGCCTCCTTCGGTTTGCCCATATGGTGCAGTACTATACCTTGGTTGTTGATCGTAGTTCCTAGGTCGGCATCGTCTGGCCCAAGGCGCTTCTCTCGGATCTTGATTGCCATGTCATAAACGGAGTAGGACAATTGGTAGTCTCCCGTCTCCTCAAGATAGTGGGCAATTCGGTGAAGCAATGTGCCAGCTTCCTGAGTGACTAGCTCGTTTTCAGGCGCCGTGCTGACGAGGGCGACAGCATGGGAGAGAAGTCGAGCACATTGAGGCCAATCTTCGTAACTAACGATCGGGAACACGAATTCCAATGCCTGGATCAGCGACGCCCTTAAAGCACTCGCCTTATTCGAACCCAGATTATGCCGTATTACTTCTTGAACGAGGCGGTGGACGGAGTAAAGACGATACTCCCCGTTTTTTTCGATCAGCGAATATTTGGTGAGCGGGTACAGCAATTCGTCCACGAGAGTTTCATCGTGAGCGTCGTAAAAGTGCTTCAAAGCGACTTCGATGGCTCCGCCAAGTAAGTCAGAACCTCTGACTATCAATTCAAAGGGAATGTTGTCGGGTGCAAGAAATGCACTGTATGACAGCAACTCAGCAGAGGCTGCTGATTCCGCCGCGACGGCTTCGACGTTGAGAGACCATGTCGTGGCTACAGATTCCTTGTAGTCGCCAGTTTTGGGGAGTCCCTTTGATAGTAACTCGAGGCGTCTGCTTCGGTAGGCGACCAGATATGCCGTAAACGCAGTTTTCCGCGAAGCGATGTAACTCCCGGCCTGCTCCAATGCCAACGGCAATTCCCCAAGCGCCTCGGCGACTTCAGCTGCTGCCTTGCGTTCCATATTTTCCGCTTGGCTGCGGCCGGTGCGTATCAGGAGGAATTCTGTGGCCTCTTCCACGGCTAGCACGCCAACATTCATCGCGGCTGGCACCCCAACCTGATCAAAGTTGTCAGAACGGGATGTGAGCAGGTAGTGTCCCTCATGATTCGCGACGATGTAGGGCGGCACCAATGTAGGATTGTCCGCGTTGTCCAAAATCAGAAGCCAGCCCTTTTCTTCAGCAAGCCATTGCTTCGCAATTTCTATCGCGGACGTCTGATCACGAGATGATGGATCGAACAACTCTAGGAGTTCTGCCATCTGAGCGAAACCTGCCGCAATCGTCATCTCGTTCGCAGCGTTGATCCAGAACACCTTCCGATAATCTGTGAAGTTGCGATAAGCGTACTCCAACGCTATTTGAGTCTTTCCAACACCACCCAACCCGCTGAGTACCTCAACTTTTGCCGTTCCAGTGTGCCCCGGTACCTGAAAGCGGGTCCGCAAATCCGTTAGCAACTCTTCGCGGCCAACGAAAAAACTGTTTCTTTGGCGCAGTGAACCGGCAAGTGGCACGTTTGGCGTTTGAGCGTCTGCACTGCATGGCTTCTCCTGACGCAAGCTTTCCTCCTCTGAAGCTATCATTGCTTCCTTAGGAGCGTCTTCGTTACTCTCTGCCTCAGATCGCGATGAACCTGATAGTTTCTTCGTCCTAGGTGGCAACGGCCACCCTTTAGAGATCCAATGGATCGTGAAGTTAGCGGCCGTGGTTGCTGCGTATTTTTTCCACTGGTCGCGTTCTGCCTTGTTGTCGTCGGTGGGAACAGATCCTGGATGGGTAGTGTCCACTAATTTCGGCATGTCCGAGATTCCACGTACCATCATGAGTCCGACGTTTTGTTTTGCCGCTTTTAGCGTTTCGATACTTGAGGCGGCTCCGGCCCCTTCCATTTCAACGGCGAGAAGCTTCGGCCAAGCCTTTATGACTTCAGCGAAGAAATCGTTGCTTGCGTTATCGACGATCTTCCCGCCCGAAGCGATTGCGCCATGCAAGAGTTTCGGTACGCCGGTGCCGTCATTGGGGCGTAGGTCAACGTTTTTTGTTGCCCACAATTTGTCCCTTGAGTTACAGGATATAGCGCTCGTCAGAAGTGCTTGGTCTATTTGATAGGTAAAATCCATCCTGGGTTGGAAGCTTGTCGCGACTTTGCCGTATTCGTAATCGTAGATAACGCTTGAGATCGCCACGTCTCCCTTTGTCAGTCCATCCTGGGGAAATCCACCTGCAATTCCAACGATGAGTAAATACTGTGGCTTGTACTTACCGCAAGTAGCACTGACGGCGCTCGCCATGCGACTTGGCCCCGGCTGTACAACAGATCCAACGACAATGCGGTAAACACTACCGTCTACAGCTTTCAGTTCGCTAGTGACCCAACCAAATTGGTTTGGGACCATTGACGAACCATTCTCGTGCTTTATCTCACACCCATAATCAAAAAGACTAGCGAGCACCGCCTCGTACTCTTCCGGGATAATGGTAAGGATCGCAATATCGGCTTTGGGCATCGGAACTCCTGGAAGTCGTGCGATGTTCGTAATGGTAAAACTAAGACGTCTCCCGTAATTTATCTCTATCAGAACCTCCACTGAAAAAACGTCTACTCTCAATTGGCGAAGCATTATACCAGAATGAGTATTATGTGCTTAGTGAGGTGGCCCAGGTTTCACGGACACGCCAACACCTTAATTTTCGAGGGACAGTTCGAAGCGGGTTGGTGATTGGTAGTCTATCGATGAATGTCGTCGAATCGAGTTGTAGTAGTTGATGTATTCTTTTATTTCTTGGAGAGCTTTTTCGAAGCTCTCGTAGACTGACATCTCTAACTCTGTTTTGAGCGTTCCGAAACACGATTCCATAAATGCGTTGTCATAGCAGTCTCCCGCGCGGCTCATGCTCTGCTGCATCTGTGCGCGTGAAAGAATTTGTCGATATTTGTTCGAAGCATATTGGCCACCTCGATCTGTGTGTTGGACCAGCTGCGGCAGTGGTTGTCGTGCCTTGATGGCTTGCTTCAATGCGGCGATCACCAGCTCTTCGTCCATGTTTAACTCGAACGCCCAGCCGATAATTTTCCTTGAGAAAAGATCCATGATCATGGCCAAGTAGGCGAACTCCGTCTTGAGCGGAATGTACGTGATATCACCCACCCAGATTTGGTTGATGCGCGATACACCAATCCCATTGAGCAACAGGTTGGGACTGAACCCGAGAGTATGTCGACTGTTCGTTGTTCTTGGTTTGAATGATTTCGGTTGAATGGCAAGAAGATGCATTTTAGCCATGATTTCCCTGACTTTTGAGCGACTGCAGGTTTCACCTAAGTCGCTAAGCTCTGCGACAATTCTTCTTGCTCCATAGCGACGTCGGTGTTGAGTGAAAATCTCATGAATCATCGGCTTCAGTCGCTGTTCTTCTTGTTGGTGTGTTGTTGGCGATGAGTGTTGCCAAGCGTAGAAAGCGCTACGGCCCACATCCAATGTCTCGCAAAGATGCTTCACTTCAAAGCCATCTAGAGCAAGCTTAGAAATCGCCACATATTTATCTGCTACTCTTGTTGGCTGAAAATAGCCAAGGCTTTTTTTAAGATATCACGCTCTTTTCGAGTTCGCGAGAGCTCCTCTCTCAATTGGCGAACTTGCGCATCGAGCGCCTCTGTTGCCGGACCACCATCTGCTAATACATCGGCCTTCCAACGATATAAAAGATTTGCGTTATCAATACCCAGGTTCTTTGCTATCGAGCTAGCCGAATGGCCATCAAGCATCATCTGAACGGCTTCTTTCTTGAACTCCTGCGAGAAAGATCTTCGGGTTTTTGGTGTTGCCTTCACTTTAATCTTGGCCATCATGGCTCTCCTAGGAAGTATTTCGATCCCCTAGAATAAGGTGTTGGCGTGTCCGTGAAACCTGGGCCACCTCATAGGTCTCCCAAATGCCGTCCAATCCGGTACTGCTTTACGCGAAGTTGAAACCAGTCCGCTTCTCTTAGAAAATAGAATTGAGGTCCAGTTGGCGTGCATCATCGCAAGCGAATTGAACCTTCAATTGGGCAATGATTTAAATTCATCGCTCAAAGCCTCTACCAGCCCCTACTCTTTCGAGCACAACTGGTCGAGCAAAACATTTCCCCTACATAATCGAACGCATCATCCCCAGTGAATAGCGGATAGCCACAAAAGCTGCAGCTCCCCTCTTCCTGTAGTTTGTTGATTCGATACTTCTCTGGAATCGGACCTGGATCGTCGCCTGTTATGGCTTGAATCCAGTCTCGAATGGCCAGAACGTCCGTGAGACCGGTGTCTCTGATTTGGCGAACGCGTTTCTGAGACGTGCCAAGCCGGAACGCTAACGACTCAATCTTCACCTTATGCTTTCGCATGAGAGCGATGACTTTTTTACCCGACAAGGATGTCGGCAGTTTGTCGATAGTATCCTTCCCAGTTGTTCTGGTAAATCCGCTCATCACTTCAACGTACTCCTTCCAGTTATGTCGATGCTGCACGAGGCAGTCTTCAATCAACTGGCGTCGTTCCAAGGGACTCATAGCACGAAGTGCTTGAGCTCCATTTCGCAGCTTCGAGATAACATGTTGGACTACGGACTTTGCCGTCGAGCCAACGTGGCAATCCCGATTCACGATCTGTCGAACGATTGGATGTACATTTGAGAGCCGTTGATACTCCGGGCTTTTCTCCTCCTCGGTTTCATCCCAAGGTGGAGGGCCTGGATCAGGAGCATCACAACGTTCAAAAACGCCATGGCAGTCAGGACAAACTCCTAAATGCGTTTCCCAGGCAAGCACCAAATTCTCACCGATCCATTCTTGAACCGATGCGACCTCGTGCCAACTCTCTGGGATTCTTACAACATGATCGAAATCATGACGGTCACAGTGGACACATCCAAGCCGAATTGGAGTATTCAAGAATGGATCTTCCGAACCAATGGAAGGCAAAGCGTTGTCGTTCATGACTTCACCTCGCCGTCATTGGTTGCAGCTTCTGCCCTATCACGATGCGTTGGACATCCGTATTTCACCAATTCGCGGTAATGCGCATCGGGTAGTACGGGAAGAGTCCAAACCGCAACCGCGACATGACGATCCATTCCTCCATGTGCACGTGGCTTATCGACCCAGCACCAAAACGTGTCGGTTTCTTCACCGACAAGCTTCAATCCGTCCAGATCTTTGATCTTGACGGTCATAAACGGGCCACCAGATGTACTCATCGTACACGGCGACCTTCCATCAGGTGGACCGTAATCCGGCCCCCAGAACGTGTTGACATGCGATCGAGGAGCTACATGAATCTCCTCGCCGATATCCATCCATTCGCAATTCTCGCAGACCCGTAACTTCTCGCCGTCTTTGAGAGCATACCATTCGCTGAATTCCACGATGATAAGATCACCTGGAACAGGGACAAACCTTTTCATTGTTTCTTCTCCTATCAGTATTAAGCACAGAGTGGACAACGCCCATGCTCGGCATCCGTTTGAAAGCGGCTACGAGCTATTTCTCCGAATCGTTGATGATCGAAGTTTCCGATACAGGCCTGCTTGACCAAATCAAGTGACCTTTGCTCTGAGCACCACGAGAACGTGACGCTCTCGATCTGAACCAAATGACTCGAATTTCCATAAGCTTTAAGTACTGCGTACTCTTGAGAGCCTTCGGGATCCGTTGAATCATTGGCGAAGATGTAGCCTTCAAGCCCGAAGGCTTGACAGCTAGTCCAGCTCAAATGCGCGAGCTTGTAAGCAAGCAGCTCACGAGTTCCAATGGATTGAAGTGACCAGATTCGATTCCTATGCAACATGTGCGACCTCCTTTACTTGTTCGGAGGTAGCTTGTTCGGATGGAACATCTTGAAGTTGCGTAAGAATCTTTGAAGCGACGGATCGAATTTGCTCAAGCGATTGCATGAGCACCTTCTCATCGCCGGTCCAAAGCTGGATGTAGTCTGAAGCTCGAGTTGAACATTCAAGCCCAATCGATCGACAAACGGCATAAGCGACCGCTTCGGCTTCTGTCTCGCGAACTACCTTGGTGGTGGTCTCACGACGATCGCCCCAATGAAGCATCTCGTGAGCGAGTTCATGAACCATCGTTGAAAACATCTGCGGTTTTGGCAGTGATTCAACAATGGAAACAGTTCCTCCGGCAGACATGCCATTGGCTGAACGAGGGAGCGACTGAACGAATTCCAGCGCGACCCCTTGATTGCGATAGATCTCAATCAATCGGTCTATCTTGTCACCTGGATCACCATCAAGAGATGCAAACTCAGGGAGTTCTTCACCTTCAGTTTGGCTCACATCAAAGACGTGAACGACTCGAAAGCCATAGAGCACCTTGTTTGTGTTGGTAGCATCAGATGTCTCTGAATTGCTGTGATTGGCATTCGAACTAGATGCATCCTTTGCATCTTTGTCGCTCCTTTTCTTGCCAACCATCGGGGCAAAGATTGCGATCCCCTTCTCGCCCTTCTTAACGAAGCGATTCAATTCCTTCCACTTCCCAAATCCTGCGACTTGGGTTGCATCAGGTTTCTGCATGTAGATCATTATGCAGTTGCCAAACGAGTACTGATGAAACCGAGCCATCGTGGCTAGGTAGTTCAACAGCTTGTCGCTCATCCCTTGTGAAAGAGATTGCGCTAGTTCCTTAAGAGCTTCATCGCTCTGCTTTAAGGCTTCATCACGGTTCATAGTGTTCCTCCAGACGTCGAGCAGGCAACTCGACCAAACGGGGTTAAAACTGAAGAGCCCGCCTGCGGCTCCATGAGCCAAAAAGAAACACGTTAAAAACAAGGTGGAGCCATCGCGACAGCGATGCCGCGAGGAGAGCTTGGCACCAAGGATTGGTGACAAGTTCGGGGACCTTGTTGACGTGTTAAACTCGAAAGAGCAGCAGACGGAAAAAAGAAACGATTTGAAAAAACCGTTAATAGATGCACGCCACCGGGCCTCCATGGAGTGGACATGAGATTGCGATCAATCCATGAAGGCGGTGGGTGTGTATTCTTCTACCCACAACATGAATAGGGCGAGAGCTACGGTGATGCATGGAAACCGTAGATGAAAGAGAGACTCTCGCCATGATGAAGTCAGAGTCAGTGACTAAAACTTCTGTCACGTGCCATCGCTAAGTCCAAGTTGATTGGAACTAATGCGTAGTGGCACGGTCACGTCGAGTACTCGAAGGCTTGGAAGTTTTTCCAGTCTCCTTAGTGCTCGACTCAGTGCGATCATTCTGCTGATAGATCCAAGTGTGTGCCATATCTGACACCTTGGATAACAGCGGGAGTTCGTCTCGACCGAAACTCGTGCTGGATTCCCAGCCCGATTCGGTTTTGTAGATCCGGCTAAAAGTCACTCCGTATCGAACGCCACTTTCGGTGTCGTTCTTCCAGATGGCGGCCTTTACTTTGCCGAGTCGTACTTCGTGAACTGGTTTATCTGAAGTCATGATAGCTTCCCTCTTTCTAGAACTGAAAAAGTTGGTTGAACCGTACACGCATCACCGTTCTCTCAAGGAACGATGTTGGAGCAAAGTAAAGCGCTAAGCGAGCAACTTCTAAAGTTTTGGGTCATCTTGTTTTGAAAACGAACTATCAAAAACTTTTAGAATCGGATTCCGACAAATTAAAACACTTGATTTGAGTGGAGAGTTTTGGGCATCCTAGGCAGGTTTGGTGAAGCGGAGATAGGCACTGCTGGGAAGCAACCTATTGAGGAATAACCAAACCGAAAGGGTCGAAGAGCTCGACTGACGCCGGTCCTGAAGAGTAAGAGCATTTCCCTCTTCTCTTCAGGCCGGTCTTTCTAAGGTTCCATGGTTTTTGTAACGGTTATTTGCATACGCGATCAGTGCTCCAAGGTTACTAATTTTTTGATCGCATCCTCTACTTGTTTGCGCTCGAGAATCCGATAGCCCATCCTTCTTTCCCTGCCAAAGGATATCCGGTCATTCAAACGTTAACCCCGCAAACAGATCTAGCTCAAACTTTAACCAGATAAAAAAGAACTCTTTGATCAAGAGCCATGCCTAGAAAAATCCAAACTATTGCATTGCAGCATGTCGCAAACAGGAAGCTGGTGAAACGATTAATTAGCATGCGAATTCTGAAATTCCGGCGAACGCGTGATAAATCGCATATAGGCCACCTGGACGAGCAGCTCCGCAACCGTTTCGAAGTGGCTTCGCGTCGGAGAACCATCTTTGAAGAGTGCCGTAGTCAGTAAATCACGCACCTGCTGCCTTTTTAGGAAGTGGCAAACGAGAATCTTGCAGATGTCATCGGAGATTGATGACAGCTTAGAGTTACTACAGTCGAACGCTAGGTAACCGGTAGTTTGCTGAAAAACAACATTCTCATCGAACAAGGTATCAAACAATTCGGGACGATTAGCCAATTCAACCATGGCAGATTCAAATTTGTGTTTAGTAATAAACATTGGCGGTTCTGGCATCTGACGACTCCCTTGGTTTTGACGATTGAAGTTCCACACAGAAACCACCATTGGTGATGTCACCCAAGAACTCCAGTAGTAAACTTTGGAAGAAGAATAGTTGTCCAATGTTGGCAACTATTGGCAGGTGTAGCTACAAGAGCTTCAGCAGTAAGTCCAAAGGCATCGCCTTAACCTAAAACCAAGTCAGTAACCGGAACGAACAGGATGAGCAATGCGACAGCATTGATGTGCCTGTTCGTTCCGCCATCACTGCATAGAGACTATCGAGTGTCTGCGGGTTTTGGCGCAGACTCTCGATGGTTCGACCGATACGTCAGCACTAAATCGGCAATCGAACCAGCAAAAACGATTTGCTCAGATTACCGCCTATCGCTTTCACCACCCACGGTCTGCAAACGATAGAACCGGCTCGATGAAGCTTACGAACGCGATAGCGTGAGTGTGCTTCGTCGAGACGACTGACGTGAAGAAGAAGAGAATGAGTGGCAACGGGCTTTGGCGTTGGCTCTCCATTCTCTTGGCTTCGATGACACCATTTTTCGCGATGAGACAAGAGTTTGCAACAACAGTCACTACGCGTAAGCAGAAGTATTGAGCTTGTTACCAGTGGAGCTCGCTATTGATGCAAACTTCTGTAGAGAGTTAGCTCACGTGTTTTCGACTTGAGGCTGTGCTTAGGTGATATTGCCAGTCTTGCTTTTCGGGAAAATCAACGTAATTGCAGACTGTTATTTCCGCGATATCCGCTCCCACTAGATAGTCGAATTTCCGCTTTGTGTCGAATGCCAGTTCGAGGTACAATTGAAAGGGAATGATTTAAGCGAACGTTTGCCCAATCAGTTCCAAAGGTTCGATGGGCAGAGAGCATTGTTTAGGATGGATCGGATATGGTTTCAATTCAAGTTGATGAAAAGACTGCAAAGGCCATCGAAATGGCTGCCACGGTTGCGGGACTATCGGTCGCTGAATACGTAAGCTCATTGGTTTCAACCCGAAATACGTCTGCAACGAAGGACACCTGGGACTCAATTGAGAAGCAGTTTCTCGAATTGAGTGTCGACGGACTTCTTCCTGGTGCTTTCTCGCGTGACGACATCTACTCTGACCATGATTGAATCTGGAAGTTAGATGCAAATCTTAGTGGATACAGGAGTATTGCTTAGGGCTTTTGACAGATCCTCGTCGCACCAACGCCCGATACTTCGAGCATTTCGATCTCTCTGGGACAAGGGAGATGAGTTACTTACCTCGCATCAAAATATTGCAGAGTTCTGGAATGTCGCCACTCGCCCTTCGAGTGCTCGTGGTGGTTTTGGCTTGAAAGCATCAGATGTCGAAAGACAGATTTCCGTCATTGAGCGATTAGGCAGCATCATAGCCTTTGATAACGCCTGCTACGCTGAATGGCGTCAAATTCTGGTCGCACAAAAGATCGTTGGCGTGTCCGTGCATGATGCTCGCCTTGTCGCCATGATGAACTGCTACAAGATTGCCAATATCTTAACTCTCAATTCGGATGACTTTCAGCGTTATCCTAATATCGTGGTGTGGACGCCAAATGACGTTAAGTAGGTTTGGCTGGTTTTGTATCGAGCGATGGCATGCTGTACATCAGTCAAAAATCCGATCGGGTAGTCGGGGCGTGTTGACCAAGCTCGCCTTGACCACTACCGACGGACCAAAATAGGGGAAATCAGGGACCACGAACGACTCGTCGAAAGTGACGGGCAAATCAGGCAGCCGAATTGATCTGTCAACGTCGTTCGTCAGCGATCCCAACGATTTCAAGACAAGAGAGCTCACTGCTGCTTCAGCATTGGGGTAAGAGCCCTGCTGAACCAGTCTTTGGATCAATTGTTCAACGTTCCCGTGTAATGTGATGTCCATACACTGATTATATTAGTAATTCCTGGAAGCGTCCAAATGATTTCGCTGAGGTAGGCGTAAGCCATGGGATCAACCAGTTGCAAGGGTTTTCGCCACAACTAAGATGGCCGCACGCTGGCTTTGGTTGGCACTTATAAAAAGAGCGACTAGCTCATCAAGTTCTGAAAAGTGCCCCCGAATCTGCCCCTTCGCGCAGGCGTCATGAGTGCATATACTGTGTTTTTCCACGCAGAACGGCGAAATACGCGGGACTGTTAATCCGTGTGTCGGTGGTTCGAGCCCACCCGGGGGAGCCTTAGTTTTTTCTACGGAAGAAACGCCAAAAAGTTAACGCCGGACGACGAGAGATCGACGCCCGGCGTTTTTCGTTTCTACCCAACGTTTCCTAGGGTTTCCGCCCCGCCAACTTTCTTGGGCGGTTCTCTCGGTTAGGAAAGAGATCTTTCGGCCTACCTCTGAAACCGTCCCGGTAGCCCACGGCACCCCCGATCTCGACTGAGAACTCTCAAGATCTCCGTTTCTGCCAACCCATTTGATTAACACAGTGTTTGCAAAACGGTTGTAGCCGGTTGCGATCGGTGTTTGGGCTCCAGCCTGCCAGTTAACACAGGCATTTCATTGGGCGAGCCAATTCCGTCTATCGAAAACGCATTCAGAACTCGAACGATTACTTAGGTTTCCTGACTGTTAACTCCGTCCCGTGCCATTCCGGAGAATCACTCAGTTCGTGGCAGAGAAATCGGTCGGCACCTAAAGCGGCTCTCGATTCTTCCGAGGTGACCGAAATACGAACTGAGTCATAGCTAGTTCGCATTTTCGCGTTGAGTTGACGCCCACAAAAATCGCTCCGCCAACGCGCCGGCAGCTATGCCAACCAGGTCGCAAACGAGATCGCTCCACAGAAAACGAAAACCTTAAACCAGACTACCTAACGTCGTGCTTCGGATGCCATCGATCCTGGGCGGGCAACGGCGCTGAAGTGCCCCATTTTTCCTTAGCAAACAGTCGTCACCGAAGCAACTCGAACACCCATGATAGGGTTGTTACTACACGTTGACCGCAAGTTTGTGTTTTTGGATTATTCGAAATGACTAAAATTTGGAGTACGCTAAAATGTATCGATGCATATCTCTTGAATTTGAAAACGAAGAATCGTCGAAATGAACCAACAACCTTCTGATCCGGCGATCATTTCCACGACACAACGTCCGCGAAACCAAGGAACATTAACATTCCGAAATTGGTGGAGGAATGGTGCTGCATGTACTTTCGCAGTTGTCGTTTGCTTCTTGATAGTCTTAAATCTCTTTGAACCCTGGGAAGCGGACGTGCGGGGAGCTAGTTACACGACTAGCGAGACGGACCGGGGAACGAAAACGACTTGGTGGCACCAAGGCGTTGATGCTAAAGGCCAGTCTAATGCTTTTAGTCGTGGGAAGGGGTGGACAACCTTGCTTCTTATCTTTGGAACACTTTGGGTTTGTTCGACGCCTAGGCCTAACTGGGGAGCATTTCGATGGCTACCGTTGCTTTCTGGTGTTATTGTCGCATGGATGGTTTTTCTTGACCTGAGAGAGCTCCAGCGGGAGTGGGACGCGTTTAACGCACGTCTCACAACAAAAGCGGTCGTCACCTTGCCACCGGCTATGCAATGGGCGTTCATTCTTTCCGTTCTACTCGCGGTCAGCGGCGCATTCCTGCTTCGGGCGCCGAAGGCAACTCGTCAAGATTCGGAGCATGATGTAACGCGGTAGTGATAGGGGCGCCCTGTGCAAAAACTGCGCTCTATCGAATTTCAGTTCGGTGTTGGGAAATGAAACAAGAATTCCTTTCTACGAGCGGCGATGAAATCCAGCTCAAATGCCACACTGTGAGCCTGCAGGGAATCAAGAATGCTCGCTCAGCGCAGAGTCCGATTGCTGCGATTGCTGATGACGACATGCTCGCTTCGCGTTGATGGTGACTACGCCGCGCTGCGAGAGTAGCTTTTGAGCAAGCCGCCGAGTCGCTCGTGACAGCGGACATCGCTTAAGCGAATGGCATCAGGTTCAGCACGCGACTTCTTGCGTTGCTTCTTCGGAAGCTTCTTGATCAACTCGATGTCTAAGCCCTGGTGCGGTCGTTCCATGTGATAATGAGTCTTAAATTCGGAGCAAAGGACATCCATATGCTTGTGGCCGAAAACTATAAAATGGTCCAAGCATTCTTGCTGAATCGTTTGCACGACCCGTTCCACGAAGGTAACTGTGTTCGGTGATCGAATCGCCGTGCGATGAGTTTTGATTTTGGCAATTTTGAATGATTGAAGAAACGGCTTGGAGTATTTACCGTCGTTGTTGTGCATGAGAATCTTGCACGGTAACTTTTCCGTTTTGATGTGCTCGACGAATGCTGCGACTCGCTCTACTTCAAACGGATCAGAACTTCGTTCCGTCGTAGCGGACCTGGAGTGAAAGGTGGATCGTAGCCAGCAGTTTCTACGCCGCTGGATTCGACTGAGTCGTCGGCGACGAGGCCTTTGGTTGCCATCCAGTTTCGAAGCTTGGCTTCTGATTCTTTGGCTGACTTGGCATTGAGTTGGCCCGAGAAACGCAGAACGGCAAAGCGACCTCCGGCTCGTTTGCGAACGTCAACGCCCTCGCCGGTTGGCGCTGGGACACCTTTTACGGCGATATCTTTGGGCATCACGAAACCCATTTGGACTGCCGAATCCTCTTTGTCGTTTTCCATAAAGACCGGTGTCGTCATCGAGATCTTTTTGTCGGATTCATTCGCGCCGCTGATGTAGCGAAACAATTTCAAGAAACTGCCATCACGACCTTGTGCATCTAGCTTGGTCGTGGTGGCGACGAGCATCAAGTCTGGGTATTCGCGGACTTCGAATTTGCCGTCGGATTCGACAACTTTGTATTCCGCAGACTCGTAGGCTGCTCTTGCCATCGTATTCCAAGCAAAAATGCCAGCTAAAACGAAGATTACCATCGCTGAAAAGTAAATCATTGTCTTGCGTTTCATTCGCTTTGCCTACAAGTACATGAGCCACGATACGATCCGAAGAAAATCCAATATCCCCTGTACTGTAGGAAGTCGGCTAGCGGTAAGCATCACAATTTTACAATGC
>JANOAI010000242.1:0-20392 GCA_031411055.1 Pirellulaceae bacterium | reverse complement strand
GCTCACGTACTTTGTACGACAGCTAGCCAGCTCAGCTCAAAGGCAGCGGCGCTAGCGTTGCAAAAGAAAAATAGAAGCCGATGCCGGTCAATTTTTCGAGCAATTGATCGCTGACCATGCCATCAACGATTCGTGCGCGCTAGCAGAAGAGAGAGTTTACGAATCGTTGATAGCGTTGTCTGCGATTTCATTGGGAAAACATCGCTTTCGGGCGCAAGCTTGTTGAGATGTATTTCAGACGTCGGTCGCTTTGTGCGGATTGGGCAATATGCAAAGCCTATCGTCAATCATTGAAGCCTTTCGTTTGCCGCCTGGAATGCTTGCCTGTTTGCTTGGTCTCCATGTCTCGGCTCATCCGAATTGATCGTATCGACCACCAGCTCAATTTTGAAAACTAAGGTACGACGAAGTCACTTCAAGTATGGAGCATCGCCAGTCGGTTTGAATGCCCTGTTGATTTTCATCGACTCTCAAAGCAAGAATCGACATCGGCGAGCTAAATTTGAGACGAAAACGCGTCAAGATACTTGAAGCCGATGCGTAGCTATCAAGCTCTGCGTCCACTGCCACTGAAATTCAAAGCGACAGCAAAGACTTATAATTGTTTTCGTTTTCTCAATGACCTGTCAAACTTCTATTGAGCATCCGTCATCGCTCTCCTAAATTCGATGTTACAATGTTCACGTGTTTCACGCAGTGAAACGACACTCGTAACGTCTGCTCGCCACCGCAACTGGCTTTGCTGGCTAAATTCGGTCCGAAAACGTGGAATATTACACGAGGGCAATCTTCGCTGTCTCGCATCGTTTCAGTCGGCCAGTTCACCGCGTAATTCAAGACCGAAAATGCGACACATTTGGTAGCGATAGGCGATTACCTATCGGCGAGCCGTCGTGCCAAGTCAAACGCATACGGCAAGGCTAAATTTCCGACAAAAACGTGGCATAATACTTGAGCGATCCGGTTAACTCTTAGCCTCTGTCCACAACCTGAACTATGTCTGAATCTCAACCGTCTGACGCCGGACTCGGCGATCACTCAATGCTTAAACGACCCGACTTGCATCTTGAAGCGCTTTCGTACGAGATGAAGTGGGAGACCACGCGGCGGCATCCCCTTTACCTTTGGCTTTGGGATACCTGGAGTGTGTTTCAACGAAGGTATCAAGATCAGGCTGATACGGAGTTCAAGTCGTTCCCGGGAATTCATTGGGCGTGGGTCATGCTCGGCATCAATGGAATTCCTGCTAACCCCGCTTTGATGTTTAATGAGCTCAGTGAAGCGGACACAAATCCGCGTTGGCTCAAACGCTCCGCCCGTCCTGTCACGTACCGACACCTCGCAAAAATATTGCAGGCCAAGCTCAGCTCGGACGGCCTGAAATTGCTGTCGACACTGCTCTTTGACGCAGGAAAGGCTGAAACAAACTCAGAGGAGCGATATCATAAATTGATGAGCTTGAATAACGTCGAGTGGCCAGAGCTTGACAGTCTGGTCGATTCTCCACTGCTTCAGTATAGTCCAGCGGCTCCTTCCAAAGAGTTCGTGTCCGACATTACCAATCTACGTAACGAAATGCGAAGCAATCTTGGTATTGAGGAGTCTCGAACCAACGAATCAAAAATGCGAACCTACTTAGCTGCTTGGGACGCACGAGAAGGATGGCAGAATGGCACATATGATCGCTCGGCTCCAATGACTCTGAAAAGGGTTTCGCTAGAACTGGGGATGAGCCAACGGAAAGCCAAGTATGCCTACCAACAGGGATTCCAACTTATTAGCGGACACCCATTCAGCTTTGAGAATTGGATGCGATTGATTGGAGCGCTCCATTTCTCTGCACTCTTCAGTGGCGATGTCGGCCCCGTTGCGTTGGCTCGGCTTCGCCATTCTTCATCTGTTCGGGGAATTGACAACACCACGTTGTCATCGAACAACGCAAATGATGGGAATAGCGTGCTTGGGAACCTTTCGGTGTGTAAAAGTAGTTTCGACGAAAAGGCTGCAATCGAAAAAATCAATACAATGGTCCGGTCAGGACATACAAATGATCAGATTCTCGCTGAGCTTGAGTTGGAGGCACTGGCCGAACCAGTAATCGACGAATTGCGGTCGATTATCGAGTTTGATGGTGGCTGAGCACCGGTTTCCGAAATAGCGTTTCCGCTATTTGGCCCTCCGAAAGAGTGGAGACATTTCTTTGTTTCTGCCGTCTGTCGCGGCACGAGCGACTTGAACTTTCTTTCTTCTTTTCGGTATGTCTGGCTCCAACGATTCCGTTTTTCCGGATGAACGCGGGTTCTCTCCAATGGAATTCGCGGCCCGTTCTGGACTTAGTCTTTCCACAGTCCATCGTCGACTTAACGCCGGCCTGATCAAGAAATGCCAGAGCGGCGGCAAGAACTGCCGGATCGTGATTCCACCGTCGGAACTCTTTCGCGTGGACGCGCCGGAGGCGGCAGAGGTGAATTGCGACTCGCGGGCAATCAAATCGATGGAGGAGCAGCCAAAACAACAGCTTGCTGGGCCGAAACCAAAGTGGTCTCAGCGTAATAACAAATAATATAGGGAGTCATTTATGCCCAAAAAACCAAAGTATCAAACGATCCGTTGTCAGTTCTTCGAATGGCGATTGATCCAACGCAAAGAAAACGGCGTCTGGTATGCGGACGCTCGCACGACGTCAAAAAACCGGGGCCGCCACTCTCTTGGTACACGTGACAAAGAGGAAGCAATCGAAAAATTGGCTCAACTAGATCGACTGATCGCAGAAGAGCGCGGGATCATTGCGCCTTGCGAACGACACGATCAAGCTCCAGTTTCAATCGCAGATGGTCGCAAGCTATTCGACGAGCATCGCGCCCGACCACGTGGCCTTGGGGGTACACAAAAGTCAACGCAAAAACGCTACCGAGCAATTTTCGACAAGTTCGAGGAATTCGCAGCTGACAAAAAGCTAAACGACTGGCATGCCGTCAACAGATCCGTAGTGATCGCATACGCAACTTATCTGGAGGAGAATGGCTATGCCCCAAAGACGATCGGAAATGAAATCTCGATGTTGAAAACCGCCTTCAATTGGCTGATTGCTGAAGGTCACATTCGAGCAGAGCCGATTAAGCTGCGATTGAAAAAGACAGAGTGTGAACGCACGTATTGTTACACCTTCGCGGAAGTCGAGGCGATGTATGAAATCTGCAGGCGCACAGTAGGTCTTCGATGGCTGCTAAATGCGATCATTGTCCTCACGTGCACTGGCATGAGGATTGCGGAATTGTGCAATCTCAAGTGGTCCGATATCAAGTTCGATAAGCGAATGCTGACGATCGCGGACGAAAGCGGCTTCGCGAGGCAGACCGATGAAAGCCGATCGAACAAGAGCAGTCGTGCTCGACACCTTCCCATTCGAGCTGAGTTACTGGAAGTACTCGAATCGCTTCCACGCATTGACCAATACATTTTCCATGGACCGCGTGGCGGTCGGCTGAAAGCTGACACCGTTCGCAACGTGTTGGTCCGCGAAGTCATCACACCACTTACGAAGCGGTTTCCGAAACAATTTGAAAATGATCGCAGCTTTAAAGACGGTCGCCTGCACAGTTTCAGACACTACTTTTGTAGCGCATGTGCCAATACGGGAGTCCCTGAACGGATCACGATGAATTGGCTAGGACATGCTGATAGTGAAATGGTGCGGCACTACTACCACCTCAACGATGAGGAGTCGCGCCGAAGGATGGATCAACTGAACCTGCTTGGAGAAAGTGACGGGTGTTCCGCCACCGATGCTGAGCAACCTTTGACCGAGGAGTGATGCCGAACCGATTACCCAGTGTTTCAAACCAGACACCCCGAGACACACGATTTTGTCCCAGTTTTGGCCCAGTTGACTGGGCCAATAAAAAACACCGCCGAAAACTCAACGTTTCTCGCGGTATTTTTAGAAAAGCGGAGGGCACGGGACTCGAACCCGCAACCCCTTACGGGGCACTTCATTTCCAATGAAGCTGCTAACCATTCGCTTACCCTCCAACGGATCCAATCATAACCCACTTTTTCCATCGCGCAAAGTGTTCTTTGTTCCGTAGAGAAGATCGAGGATGAGTTTTGGGGATGCAGGGGGATTTTGTCTCAAAAAAATTAAGCTTGTCTTCGATTTAGTCGCCGCTCAAGGAACGCGATGGCTCGGTTTTGCACCGAACAAGGCTCTCTATGGACGTCCTTTGGCAGTATCTCATCAACGTTGGTTTGTAACCTGCATCAGCCCTGGGATTCCATCAGGCCGATAAGTGCCGCTACACTTTACCGTTGGTCCAGGAGACACGAGTTGGATGTGCTTCCTGGAATTGGTGAACGCGACGAGTTCCGCTACCTCAAGCCGTCATGCTCGACGCATGGCGTAGACCCCCGAAAGAACTGAGTATGCTCTCATCGCCGGTTTGGCGTTACAAACGGTCGGATTCTCAATACTTGCTTTCCCTGGAAGAACGATTGAATGATCCATTGCAACCGAATCAAGTTCGAATCGATGTCCATGCCTGCTCGTTAAATTACCGAGATTTGATTGCGTTACGAAATAAGGCTGGCCGCAATGTGGATGGTCGCGTGCCACTTTCCGATGGTGCTGGTATCGTGTCGGAAGTCGGGGCCGAAGTGCAACAATGGACGGTTGGCGATCGAGTCGCTGGATGCTTTTTTCCTCTGTGGCAAGACGGCCGTTTCGATTTAAAGCATCACCAAAGCGATCTTGGTGGAACAATCGATGGGATGCTAGCGAAGCAAACCACTTTTGATGAAAACGGAATCGTCGAAGTCCCAGCGCATCTTTCTTTCGAGCAAGCTGCAACCTTGCCTTGTGCCGCAGTTACAGCATGGCATGCCTTGTTCGAACGTGGCCAGCTCAAGCAAGGAGACACGGTCCTCGTTCTTGGAACCGGCGGCGTGTCGATGTTTGGACTGCAGCTAGCGACCGCGGCTGGTGCACGCGTCATCGTTACGTCGGGAAGTCCTGCTAAATTAGCGAAAGCCAAACAGCTCGGGGCATGCGAGGTAATCGATACATCGGATGGATCGGACTGGAGTCGCAAAGTTTGGGAACTTACGTCGGCACAGGGCGTGGACCATGTAATCGAAACGGGTGGCCCCGGAACGCTTGAGCAATCGATGAAATCTGTGGCTGCGGGTGGGCAAATTCATCTTATCGGGGTGCTCAGCGGCTTTGGCCCAACAAGCGCCAGTCTCTTTCCGTTACTTGCTCGCAATGTGACGGTTCACGGCATTTACGTCGGATCTCGGCAACATTTTAGAAACCTCAACCAATTTCTGGCACAGCATACCATTCAACCTGTAGTCGATCGTACCTTTATATTTGAAGATGCTTTTCGGGCGTTCGAATATCTTGAATCGGCGCAGCATCTCGGCAAGGTTGTTATCAAAATTCAGTGATCGAAAACCTCACTTCTTACGAATGGTTGTTGGCAGCGATTGGTGCGACGTGCATCGGAATTGCCAAAAGCGGACTGTCCGGAGTCAGTATGGCGCACGTACTGATTTTCGCTACGTTGTTTGATTCGCGAGCGTCGACGGGAGTCGTCCTTCCGATGTTGATCCTCGGCGATATCTGCGCTATTCGAGCGTATGGCAGGCACGCGAATTGGCGACAAGTCCAACTCATGTTGCCGCCCGCCATTTTTGGCGTGCTCGTTGGATGGTGGTTGATGCATTATATCCCTGGCCGCGTTTATCGGCCTCTCATTGGAGGCATCATTCTTGGTTTAGCCGTTCTCCAATTAGCACGACTTTGGAGCGAAGATTGGCAGAAACGACTTCCCCATTCGAAAGTCTTTGCATGGAGCATGGGCGGTTTGGTTGGCTTCACGACGATGCTCGCCAATGCAGCGGGGCCAGTATTCAGCCTCTATCTACTTGCGCTTTCCTTACCCAAACTCGAGTTCGTTGGGACAAGCGCCTGGTTCTTTCTTGTTCTCAATTCGCTAAAGGTTCCATTCAGTTTTCAGCTAGGCTTGATCGATTTGAAAACACTTTCACTCAACCTACTCTTATCACCTCTGATTCTGATTGGACTTGTGATTGGTAGGAATATTGTTTCACGTTTACCGCAAAAGGTGTTTGACAGCCTAGTACTCGTATTTGCGGCCGTTGCAGCCGTTTGGCTACTCACGACCTGACTTGAGTTTTGTCATTCCACCGGAACCTGAAAAAGAGGGATCGTAACTCCAAGCTGAAAGAGAGCCGGTTCTAGATCCCCATGTCTGCGAGTCGATCTGCGATCTGGGAAAGGATCGTGGTCAACTGAGGGTGATGGGCTTCAAAACTTTGGATACTGTCCTCAACACGCTTTGAAATTGCTGGTGGAGAAGACGATCCTGAAGAAGGTGAATGCGCACTACGTTCAAGCGCTGCTTGAATTTCGCCCGCAAGCACTTGCATTGAAACGCGATCATCGTCGTCCAACGTTGGCGTTTTCTGCAATTCCTCGTGCAATTGAACAAGGATCTCGGCAAGTGCTTGTTTTGACATTGGACATCTCGATCAGCGGGAAACCTAATTGGAAGCCTTATGTTGGCTCGTTACCTTCAACGCCTTTATGGTACGTTGTGTAGAGGTATATAGGCAACGACAGGTCGGATAGATTTTGCTCGATAAGTGGTTTTACGTCTTGCCAGGCAAGCCCACCGACGCCGGTTGCCAGCGCAGGCAAGGCAATGCTTTTGACATCATCTTTTTCCAAAGCATGTCGCAATCGTCGAAGCGCGTGATTTACATTCGCCAAACTGGCGCGACCGGGTTTGGCACCGTGCGTATGCTCCCCTTCCTGTGTCATCAGGTTGAAAATTCGAACACCGCCAACCCCTCCCCAAACCCACAGTTCGCCGGGTTTCGGATGTGATTGATGGGCATAGTGACGAAAATCTTTCGCCATTGCTGGCCATTTTTCTCGTAAAGCTAAGGCGAGTCCCGAATCGAAATGTTCGTTTGGAGCAACTCCGTGCGCGATGGCTTGAGTTCGTGAAAGAAGGATGTCTCCGCTCGTTTCGTAAATCATGCAATACTTCGCTTTCTCTGTGTGGTGATCAATAATCTGCATTTGCCGAACTCAGGACACGTAGTTTGCCCTCTTCGAACCCTGAGTTGCAATCAACTGGCAATGAGCATGCGATAGCGGACAAAGCCCGCACTATCATCGGAATCGCATTCCCAAGTTCAAATCGGAACAAGCTCTTCGAATTGAATTCGATTGACTACCGGTAAGAGTTGCAATTCGTGTTCCAGGCTCGGCACACGCTTTGTTCTTGAGGTAAATTGCGATGGAATGAGATCGTGAACGACCAAGAAAGCACATGGGGCGTGACGGTACGTGTCACTATTGTGTGCCAAACCGCTCGTCCTTGCGGGACATTGGTTTTTACACCACCTTTCTCACGCCGATACGTACAAACCACCTATCCTGCCGGCTTAACTGGACAGCGCCATCGAAAAGAAAAAGCCTGCTTGGGAAACATCCTAGGCAGGCTCTATTGAATTTGTGGCTGTTCGGTTCTCAATTCTAGCCAGCCATGCGGCGCGGCATGTCTTCTTCGACCGGCAGGTGTTCTTCGTCCTCGTGAGCGCGGAAGCGAAGTTGCATCACGTAAGCGTCTTCATCGGTATCTTCGTAGAAGTCTCGCAAAACGGAGACAGCCTGGAAACCGGCTTCACGGAAAAAGAGCTGTGCCTGAAGGTTCGTTTCACGAACTTCAAGAAGGATTCGGCTGCGACGTTGTTGACTGAGTTTACCAACAAGCTTTTCGACCATGGCACGCCCAACCCCGTTGCGTCGATAGTCGGCGTGGACCGCAAAGTTGAGAATGTGGAGTCGATTCTTGTGAAGTTCGTAGATCATAAAGCCAACGACGATTTCGTTAAGCTCAGCTACCATCCCGATACAATTTCGCTGTCGAAGTGCTCGAACAAACTCTTCTTCGGACCACGGGAATTCGAAACTATGTCCTTCAATGCCGAGCACGGAAGGCATATCGCGGCGAATCATCCATCGAATATGGACGCATGATTGATCTTTCTCCGCGCTCCGCATGACCATAACTCCTTTTTGATTGCATTGGCTCGCAGGTAAGGCAATTCTCGACCTGGAGGGGCGAGGGTAACAAAGCCTATCGAATTTTCCAAGACGGAAATTGAAGCCGGATTCGTCGGAAAACGCGTTCTTGTAGCTTCAATTGATACATTCGCTAACAACCTTGCGGTCTAGGCAATCCGTATCGAACAGGAAACATTGTCGACAAAGGCTGGCATTTCTTCGAAGTTCTGAGGGCATCCATGGCGATCGAAAGGCTAGCGAAACACGTTATGGATTGCGTGGTGAATCAATGCTTTCAGCATTTCGTTGGAAACGTCGCTGTAGCAACTAAGAATTATTGGCCACAATGCAACCTAACCAAACCGCTTATTCGTTATTGCTCATAGCTGTTATTTCGCTGTTCGGATCCCCAGCGAGAGCCAGCCATGAATGGCTTGAGCCGATCAATAATTTGACGCAGCAATACATCGCAATGGTCGATTCGACCGAGTCTTCAATCTCGAGGGAATCCCAGGATCGCTTTGAATTCGTCAAACAGGCTTGGATTCCAAGCAACGAGATCGAACGTCGGTTGAACCGCTTGGTCGAAAAGCTGGTCAACGAAGAATACTCGCCCTACGATTTTAGCTTTGACGTCGGAAAAAGGGGGGAATTCGGGATCGAACCTCCGACCGAGCAAGACGACCAAAGCGACACAATTCTTCGAAACGAGGAAAGGATGCGGCCTCTTTTTTTCGCAGCAATTCTTGATTTTTCAAGCGACTGCCTCGAGCATTTCGAAGCGTCTTACCAATCCCTTGTTGTAGAGAGCGGCAAGAATGTCTGGTCGCGTATGGCTCCACTCAGCGAAGTGCAATCGATGGCGATTCGATCGCGATTTGGCAACGTCATTGCGATAGAAAAATCATCAAAGAAGTCAATTGTCAAAACAGAGATAGATAGCCTGGATTTGGTATTCGGAAGATCAGTAATCCCAACCGTCGACTTTTCTGCCATCGAAAAGTCAACGAATGCATCCTTTTCAACCTGGGATGAAACTCGACTCTTAGCGATGCAAAAATACGTGGTTCCGAAGTCGACTTGGATTGAGTTTCGGTCTTTTTCGAAGGACAGCCATGAGGTACGGATTTCAAAAGGCAATCGAGGCGCCCTTCGATAACCTGTCATTCGCACATTGGGCCTGAACGTCCAATGGATTTGTATTACTACCCGCAATGCACGCTAGCGATTTGCCAAGGTTTTCGCATTCGTATTTCGTGATCGCACGTGCCGTATTCCCGAATGACCTTCAATTGGCCGTTGCAGCGTTTGTGCATTGCCGCATCGGTAATCCATAACATGGAAAGAGCCCTACGGTGCAGCCTTGCCTTTTTTCGCGCTCTCTTTCTTCACACTATCACTTTTAACGCTGTCCTTCTTTGCACTCTCATTTTTTGGGCTGTCTTTCTTTGCGGCTTCTTTCTTCGTGTCATCGGTAGGTGGATTATCTGTCGGAGCTTTATCTGGCTTTTCAATTGGTGCCGTCCGATCCAACGATTTAGCCCCTTCTTCTTTCTCTTTTAAAATCGCTTTCTTTCGATTCTCTTCTTCCAGCAGCCTCGCCGCTTCTAACTGGCTTTCCATTTCTCGAATACGACTATCTTGTTCGATGGCCATTTCGTTCATGCCAAGTCGCAGATAGCACTCCATTAGCCGTTTTCGAGAGTTGATCCGAGTTGGATCGATACGAATGGCTCGTTCGAGCAGCGCAATGGCGTCGACGTACTGCTGGGCTACCATCAATACTTCACCGTGCGTATCGGCAATCTCAGCATTGTTAGGTTGACTTTGGTACGCCCGCGTAGAATATTCGAGTGCCCTCTCAATCTGAGGCGGGCTTTCGCGACTCAAAAAGATGGCCAAATTATTGAGTGCTTCGATAAAATAAGGATCTTTACTAAGAATTTTTTCCCATTCGCTTCGAGCTTTCGGGATGTTGTTGTTGAGTACATAAAGGTCGGCCAATGCTTGACGTGCCACGTTAGACGCAATATCGGAATTAAGCTGATAGGTCAGAACTTCTTTCAAGTCCGTCGGAAGGGGCACATTGTACTTTCGGAAGTAAATCGCGATCACTTCGCCGATTGTCGGATTGTCGTTGTCTAGTTTTGCTGCCTGTTGAAGAAAATCCCAATCGATCGTCGGAATTCGACCTATCGGCTCAGAATCGTCGGTTCCTTTCGAACTCGAACCGCTTGCCACTCGCAGGGGGATTTTTTTAAGGGTTTCAACGTTTGCCTTGATGAAGGCATCAATATAGAGTCCAGCTAGTCCTAGGCGGATTCGTTTGTGGTCGTCCGATGGATCGTCAAGTCTTTCCTTGAGAACCTCAATGGCTGCGTCTAGTCGATCTTGAACGATCAACACTTCAGCCAGACAAAGTCGATCAAAATCCGTCTCAGCCGCTGTGCCGCGCTTCATCTGGAAGGCTGCTTCCGCCGCGGCCGCGGCTCTGAGCATTTCCGTTTCATGCTTTGGACCAAGCGCCTTGCATATCTTCGCGTAGTCGAGATTTCGTTCGACACGACTCTCTGCCGCTTGTTTTGCAATCATCAACGCTTTGTCTAAATTTCCGTTCTTGATGCAGACTTCGCTATAATATCGGAGTAATTCCGCATCTACAGATTTCCATCTCGCCGCGCTTGCGAGGTGCTTTTCGAGGTCTGCTAGCTCTATTTGTTGGTTGTCTGAATTCTTACCGAGCAGAAGAGCGGCTAACCAAGCGTGTGCTTGAGAGTTCGCGTCGTTCTCTTTCGATGACAACTCCGTCATTAACCCGTCGGCCTTAGCCAAATGTTCATCGATACGGTTGTTAATGGAAGTGAGTAATGCCAATCGGTATTTTGCTTGGCTACTGTCGGGTTTTGCCCAAAGGGCGCGATGCAACAAGACGTCGACAGCCAGGAACTTATCGGACGTCACCAACTCACGATTCAATTTCAGCGTTGATCGTTTAAGACCGTACCCATCATCGGAGTCATCGTCGGTTTGAAGATCCGGATCAGGTCGTTCACGGATCTTCGTTCGAATGTAATGTTCGTCAAACGCAAGTCTCTCGATTTCAGTCTGCGGAATTCGTTTATCAGCTTCAACAAACGCATCATGAACAATGCTGCTCGAGCTTCGGAATGCAGCAAAAAGAACCGTCGAAAAGACGAAGCAGCTCCCAATTAAGACTGGAACACCGACGAAGAATTGCCACCACCGACGACTTTTGCCCCAATCGGTAAAAGTTTCAAGAATATGGCCCGCGATCATTTCCGGGCGTTGTATCAATCCAAATAACCCTCTGAATAGAGCACTTAGATGATCTGAAATACCAATCTTGGTCATACGAAATCACCTTGTTAATCAGAATCAGAGTCAGACTCGACAAGTTCTTGCGGCGCAACTGAAGCATCGGCCACGTTGTCTGTCAGCATCCCAACGCTGGACGGTCCCAGCTGCGGAAAGCTAACCACGGCGTTGTAGGCAAGTGTCAGCGGTGACAGCTCGTACTGGTTTGAATCAATCGGGATAGGAGCAACAATCGCTCCCAAACTCAGCGATGATGCTAAGATAAATCCAAACATAACGAACATCCAGGCAAGCGACATCGCTTGTTCGACAAGCGGTCCTTCAAAGTCATTCCGCGAAGCTATGCTGAGGAGTGCTCCTCCTCGAAATACTAACCACCACATGATCGCAATCGAAATACAAGCGAATGTGACCAAAAGTGAATGCCGAGCGGAAACTGAGATGCTAAGGCTGAGCGCGACAGCAACTAAAATTCCCGCATAGTTATTGAAAGCGCCGGAAGTACGGACGATGCCGGTCGAAAAGCGAATCCCAATCGGCGTTTGCACCCGTGTCACAACCTCGTCACCCTTTTTGCCAGCCCGAGGCGGTCCCGCTTTTGCGGTCTGACCTATTTGCTTCGTCGTTACGGATTCATCAGCGATCGGCGTAAAAGGGATCTTATTGATGTCGGCCCAAACACCCGCGTACCAAAATGTCAATTGATCAACGCTAGTTTGCCAACTAGAAAGCGTGCGGGCAGGTAAAAGAGAATCTTTCAAGAATAGAAAGGGGACCACCATTACCAGACCAAGCGATATCGCTCTTAGCCATCCTTCTTCAGCGAGCCGGCGAAGGCCCCACCCAAACACGGTAAGTCCTAAGCCTATCGATAACAACCAACTCCATCCTGGCATTTTATTCCAAACAATGGAAAGACAAAGCAAAACCACGCCCGCAAGTAATGTGGCGATACCAGCGATCCTTTTAGATGCCGATTCCTTCTCACAAAATTGCCCCGTAATTGCCGCGATACCGATACCGATCAAAAGGATGACGAGCGAAAACGGGACTTCGGACTGCGACCCAAAATTATTTCTGCCGACAATGATGCTCACGAGCCCCACGAGCAGCCCCCCTACCGCGCATAGCTCCCAAATTGCACTCAGATTCGGCTTCTTGCGCTCAGACTTCGTTTCAACGCGGTTTTCTCGCCAGTTCGATTCCGTCGCAACTGGATGAAAATCTTCCACTTCAACAGAAACGACGTTTCGGACTTTGGATTTTGGCATAAAAATGAACGTCGTTTTGCGGCGGTGGCAGAAGGCATTTATTTTGATTGCTGGAGCCTTAGGTCGTCAATGCCGTGGCATGCTATAGCCTCCACTTTATCGAATATGCTTTGGGATTCTTGGATTCTCTGAGGCGTGAAAAATTCAACCCGGCTTCGTTTTCGTCCCGACGAATCGGTAGAAACCTCCCAAACTCACTATTTGGTACATTGGTTCCTGTACCTATGGCATCTTTCTTGAAGCGCATCCACGGGCAAGAATAGTCACTTGGTCGAACGATCTCTGCCGTAAACGGGAGCCAATGCGACATAGGCGTCTCCGCATCTGAAGACTATAAGCCAACCAGAAAGCCAAGACCGCCGCAGTCGTGAGAAGTGTAAAAATCCATGTTGACTCGAAATTGCGGCACAAAAAAATTAGTGGGCAAAGTTGCATCTTGCTTTCATTCCTCTCGGGAGATTTTTAGTGACGTTGAAAACAATGCATAGCGCTCGAATCATGGCGGGTATTCCTACCCTGAATGCAGCTCTTTACCGAAAAATTCGTTTTTTGGTGGGCGACCCAGCAGCTTTCGTTGAGCTCGTCGACGCGGAGTCAAAATCGACTTCGATTTTGATTCTCAGGGACATCGAAATGGATCGAGCAAAGCGGAATGCTCGCGTGACCCAAGTCGCGTGCCCAGCCGATTTTGCTCCCACAATGGGACTTTCTGGCGATCGAGAGACAGCCACGGCTCAAGCCGCCGCCGAATGCCTTCGACGACATGGAATTGCTGCCGTAACCGCGGATCGGTCACTGCCAATGATTTACGTCCACCAGCTTCTTCAGGCTGGAATTGCCGTCGCGTGCGATACCGAGTGGGGCGTAACCGAACGACGACAAAAGGACGAACAAGAACTTCAACAGATCGAATACGCCCAATCCATTACCGAAGTCGTAATGAAACAAGCGTGCGAGACAATCGCCAATGCGGAGCGTGGTAAGGCTGGGGCGCTTTATTCAGATGGACAACCGCTCACCAGCGAACGCGTGCGAAGTATGATCGACGGCTGGTTGCTTCAACACGCGTTTTCGAATCCGGAGTCGATCGTTGCCGGAGGACCGATGGGGGCGGATTGTCATGAACATGGGCATGGCCAGCTCTATGCCGACCAGCCAATCATTGTCGACATCTTCCCTCGTGACAAAAAGACCCTTTACAACGGCGACTGCACGCGAACGGTTGTCAACGGGCAAGTCTCAGATCGAATACACAAAATGCATCAAGCTGTCATGGCGGCAAAGCAAGCCGCGACGGCCTCTGTTCGACCTGGTAGGACTGGGCAATCAGTGCATGAAGCCACTTCCCAGGCAATGCAGAGCTTGGGGTACGCGATGAAGCTCCCAGGCCCCGAAGACGACAACGAATATACTGCCATGACTCATGGTACCGGTCATGGGCTTGGACTCGAAGTCCATGAACCACCACTTCTCGCCACGGGTGGACCACCACTTTTGATCGGCGATGTTTTGACGATTGAACCTGGACTCTACTGTCGAGCTATTGGAGGTGTCCGTATCGAAGATATGGTCTTTGTTACGCCCACCGGATGTCGCAACGTAAACAAACTCCATGAAGGACTCGACTGGCGTTCTTAGCACGCGAGTACTTTTCTATCAAAGTCGATTCAAGCCGAAACCAGCAACGCTTCCATTTTCAAAGATTTCTGCCGCTACATCCGCTCGCAGCCTACGCATGAACTCGACCTACAGAATACTTGACGCAAACTTGAATCGCGCTGCCGAGGGTTTACGAACCATCGAAGATTTCATTCGGTTCGATCGAGAAGATGCGGTGCTTTTGTCGAAACTCAAAAATCTTCGTCATGAGCTGACGACGGCTGCTGGTTTGCTTGACCGCCAACTGCTTCTCGCAAATCGCGACACGCCAGGCGATGACGGAACCGAATTGACAACCCCTTCCGAGCTTCAACGGCAAAGCATGGCTGAGATCGTTGCGGCGGCTACGAATCGTACGCAACAAGCCCTCCGTTGCCTCGAAGAGTTTGGCAAACTCGTATCGCCTGACTTTTCTCTTAAAATCAAAGACCTCCGCTATCAAGCTTACGATCTTTTTTCACTCGTCGAACGCAAGCCAATCCAAACCACCAAGTCGATCCTAGATTGTTTTCTTTACGTCTTGATCGATTGCGAATTGCCAATCGAAAAGTTTGTCGATCGGGCCAAGAACATTTCTAAGGCTGGTGTCGATGTTCTGCAAATTCGAGAGAAAAAGAGATCGACAGCTGAGATTTGCGAATATGTAAAAGCGTTGCAGTCGACAATCGATCCGCGAGTAACCAAACTCATTATCAATGACCGGGTGGATATTGCAGCTTCTTTTGGTCTAAGCGTTCACTTGGGGCAAGACGACCTCTCGCCATCGGCTGCAAAGAAGATTCTTGGTAATGGCACCCTGTTAGGTATTTCCACACATGACATACAACAAGCGCAGATAGCGGTATCCGAAGGCGCCGATTACCTTGGTTGCGGCCCAACCTTTCCGTCGACTACAAAATCGTTTGATCACTTCCCAGGTCTTCCATTCCTAAAATCGGTTGCCGCGCAAATCGATTGTCCGGCATTCGCCATTGGCGGAATCACGTTTGACCGACTCGAAGAACTGTTCTCAGTCGGAATCTTCCGAGTTGCACTCAGCGCTGCCATTTGGAATGCCGAGAATTCCACTGAGCTGGCAGCCAGATTTAGTGACAAGCTTAAAGCTCATAGACGCTAACGCATTTCGGGAGTGAATTGCACTGTCATGGCAATGGATTTCGAAGCCCTGCAAGTCTTTCGCGATGGCGTTGCGTTGCATCAAGCGGGCCAGCTTGAAAAGGCGGCACTTGCTTATCGGAAGTCCTTGGCCTCAGATCCTAACCATCCTCAGTCGATTCAACTCCTCGGTGTGATTGCGATCCAGCAAGGGGATTACGCCGAAGCCGTTCGACTCATCTCGCAAGCTCTTCAACTGGATCCGAATCAAGCCGAATACTTGAATAATCTTGGCTTAGCCCTGAATGAATTGCATCGATATCCAGAAGCGATTGCGGTTTTCGAACGAGCCATCGCGATGGCACCGGCCATGTCCGAACTTTACTACAACCTAGGTATTGCCCACCAAAAAAACGGCGATTTCGAAAAAGCCGCTTTGTCATACAGCCGAGCATTCGAACAATCTCCCACGGCCCTCGATTACCTTCTTTCAGCCATTCATGTCCGGCAATACTTATGCGAATGGGACGGAATTGAAGAAGACAGCCGCAAGATTTGCTTGGCCATCGACCAAGCACAGCAGACACCGCTCATTCACGAACTCTCACCGCTCAGCGTGATCGCATTGCCGATCTCGACAACATCGCAGCAACAGCACATCGTTGCAAAGAACTGGTCCCAACGAGCATCCTTATCTCCTTGTACATTGCCCGTTGGGAAACATCCGAGGAGTCGCGATCGAATTCGCGTCGGGTATGTGTCGGGCGATTTGTGCGACCATCCAGTCGGTTGGTTGCTATCGGAACTGATCGAGAGCCATGATCGAACCCAGTTTACGGTATTCGGTTACCGAACACGCCCTACCGACGGCACCGAAATAGCCAAGCGACTTGACGCTGCGTTCGATACCGTTCGAGATCTTAGTTTCCTTCCACCCGCGCAGGCGGCACAGCAAATCGCGGACGACCAAATCGACATCCTGGTCGATTTACAGGGATATACGCAAGGCGATTCACTTGCAATTCTTGCCTGCCGACCTTCACGAATTCAGATGAGTTACCTTGGCTATGCCGGAACGCTCGGTACGTCTGCGGCGGATTATCTTATCGCGGATGAATACGTGATTCCTCCTAGCCAACGCGCATTCTATTCGGAAAGACTCATCTTCCTTCCTGGCTGTTTCATGGTTCTCAATCGTCTGGCAACGATTGCACGTCCACGAGCCCGCGAAGAGTTCGGACTTCCCGAAGATGCGATCGTATTGTGTGCGTTTAGCTCGTATCACAAGCTGACATCTCCTATGATGACGGTGTGGCTAAGAGCGATGCAGACTTGTCCAAAATCGGTTCTCTGGCTCCGAAATGGACCAGAATCAGCCATGCTTCGGCTTCGAGATTTCGCTCAACGCAACGGAATCGATCCGCATCGACTTGTCTTTGCACCGTCAGTGTCTCGTCCAGAACATCTGGCTCGGCAAGCCGCCGCCGACCTCTTTTTGGATACTTACCCGTACAACCAACACTCGACTGCTGCCGACGCGCTTCGAGTTGGCCTTCCATTGCTCACTCAATCCGGCGATACGTTTGCATCAAGAGTCTCTGGGAGTTTATTGACCTGTCTCGGTATGCCAGAGATGATCGCGAACTCCTTTGAGGAATATGAGCATAAGCTGACCAAGCTCATGAACGACCCCGACAGTCTGCGCCGAATGCGTACGAACCTTCGAAGTGAACTGAATAAGAACACTCTTTTTGATGTTGCTCGATTTGCTCGTCAGTTCGAGATGGCCATGATGAGTGCGATCAATCTTCACGAGTCAGGAGAAGGTCTGCAATCCTTCTGTGTTTCGGAAATGGAGCCGACGTGACTATTCCGCATATCATCGAAATTGCGTTGGAACATCACCGCGCAGGGCGATGGGAAGCAGCCATCGAAGCTTATCAGGTTGCGATCCGTCAGTACCCGCAAATGCCTGAACTGCATTTCAACCTTGCGTCGATTTTGCATTCGCTTGGAAACTTGACAGCCGCCGAGCCAGTGTATCGACAAGCCACTGTATTAAACCCGGCCTTCGCAGAGGCATACAACAACCTCGGCGACGTGCATAAACTCCTTGGAAACTACGATGTCGCAGTTTCTGCTTTAGAAAAAGCGATTCGACTACGTCCCGAGTACGCAGAGGCCTTTAACAATCTCGGCAGCCTCTTTCAGATTCAAGGCCACTTGGATCGAGCGATTCAAGCCTATCGCAATGCCATTGCGATTAAACCAGACCTTTACCAAGCGGTTCACAATCTTGCAACCTGCTATTGGAAAAATGGCAATCATGCACTGGCGCTCGAGGCGGCCAAGCAATCAGTACAACTCGCGAATCATTTCTACGAAGCTCAACTGCAACTGGGAGTATTTCTCCAAAAGACAAATCAACTCCATGACGCTGTTCCAGCCCTCGAATCGGCTGTGCGTCTAAAACCGGATTCGACCAATGCATTGCTCAAGCTTGGAAACGCCTATCAACTCCTCGGCAAACTCCTTGAAGCCATCCCTATCTACGAACATTTGTTGACGCTCGATCCAACCGATTTCGTTGCGTATAACGATCTTGCTAGCGCCTACCAGGAAATAAACCATTACGACAAAGCACGTAACCGCTACGAGAAAGCGATTGAGCTTGCCCCCAACTTCGTTGAGGCTTATGCCAATCTTGCCGGTTGTTGTTTCCTCCAGCAAGATTTTCAAGCGTCGATCGATTATTGCCGTCAAGCGCTCACGCTCAATCCCCAAATGCATCGCGTAAAGATGATGCTCATCAATCAACTCATGCTGCAATGTGACTGGAAGGATATTGAACGTCTGAGTGATGAATTGATTTCGGCAAACGATTCGGAGACTGCTCAAGAAGCGATCACTCCGTTTTCCTTTATTTCGTTAGCAAGACCAACAACTCCCCAGCAACAACTTGCGTGTTCAAGAAAATGGACGAACTATCTGAGACAAAAAGTTGAACACCCCAAAATTCAACGGCCACCGAATTCCTTCGGGAATCGTCGCATCCGTATTGGATATGTCTCGGCTGATTTCCGAATCCACGCGGTCGCATTCATGTTGCCCGAGCTGTTTGAACAGCATGATCGAGCCAGCTTTGAAGTATTTGCCTATGCTTTGAGCAGCGAAGACGGGAGCCAGATTCGCCATCGCCTCAAGAGTGGCGTCGATGTCTTCCGGGACATGCAAAGCTATTCACATCGACAAGCAGCCGAACAGATAGCCAACGACAAGATTGATATTTTGATCGACCTTCAAGGGTACACCACACATAGCCGCTCGGAAATCCTTGAAATGCGGCCCGCTCCAATCCAAGTCAGCTACATCGGCTTTCCAGGTACGATGGGCTGCGATTTTATCGACTATATCCTTGTCGATGACTATGTCGTCCCTCCAGATCAGCAACCTTTCTTTTCCGAAAAACTTGTCCATCTACCAGGTAGCTATCAAGTCAACGATTCAAACCATGTTGTGAGCCGCCGTCATTTTTCGCGAGCTGAGTGTGGGCTGCCGGAAGAAGGATTTGTCTTTTGCTCCTTCAACAGTTTTGCGAAATATACCCCTGCCATGTTTGATGTATGGATGCAGTTACTTCGGAAGATTCCGAACAGCGTCCTCTGGTGCGCGGGTAAGAACGAACAAGCGATCGCAAATCTTCAGCACGAAGCTCTTAGTCGCGGTGTTGCCAAGGAGCGATTGGTTTTTGCCGAACAACTTCCGATCGACGAACATCTCGCACGTCATCATCTGGCCGACCTATTTCTGGATACGTTTCCGTACAATGGTCATGCAACGGCCAGCATTGCGATTCGAATGGGATTACCCATCGTGACACTTTCTGGCTCGACTTTAGCGAGTCGAGTTGCAGGTAGCCTACTTCGCGCCGTGAACATGCCTACATTGATCGCGACGAATTTCGACGAATACGAAGCCATCGCGATGAGACTCGCAACCGACCGACAAGCACTTCAAGCAACCCAATCCGAGTTGGTAAAAAACCTTAAGTTTTCTAAGCTGTTTGACGGAGGCGATTTTGCACGGAAGGTAGAGCAAGCCTATCGCAAAATGTACGCACTTCTTCAATCTGGAACTGATCCACAACCGATCCAGATCAACGAGATGTCTGAATCAAAGATCTAGGTTACATCGGTAGCTGGACAAGTCCCACGAGGACAGTCTCCTCGTTTGAGCAAAGCATGTTCGTTCCACTGGCCGCGAACGCTGCGATGCC
Organism: Pirellulaceae bacterium; assembly: GCA_031411055.1. Taxonomy (GTDB): domain Bacteria; phylum Planctomycetota; class Planctomycetia; order Pirellulales; family Pirellulaceae; genus JAIYDQ01. Next base: position 657 of record JANOAI010000242.1, on the reverse strand, counting down.
ATTTGTATTCTCATTTTTATCGACGACGCTACGCAATACGGCGAGGATCATTTGCTGGCGCGCGGGAGGCTCACGGTGATGCTTTAATACCGCTTCTATCACCGATTCCATTTGCGTCGCCAATTTCAGCGGCGCCTTGGTTTGAGGGGCTACACTATCAACCGGTTCTTCCGCCGACGAGAATGGTGCGTAGCAACCGAGTATCCCAAGACAAAATGCAATTGCGACATTGAATCGTTTTACTCGCAGCATGACTTTTTCGATTCCTTAAAGGAGCCTCCTCCTCAGACGGTGTTTTGCAAATAGGAGTATCAGGCAAACTCCGAATCAGTGCACTTTTTGGAGTCTAATCGATCAAAACGATTTGATGTAGCCATATCGTCGGTTCAATGGGCTCTTCCGTCGACGAGCGACTTTGCCGGGGCCGGAGAGATCGACTTCACCCGAAAAGACCTGGGCGACGTAACTCGCATGTCCGACGATCTTCCAACTTGCGGGCTTAGACGGAAACGGCGATCCATTTTCAAGGCGTTTGACGTGGAGTTCTAGCTGGACAGCGCCACGTTGCGCTGGAGTCCAGGCTTTAGCCGCTTTTAACGCATCCAAGGTGCTCGGCGCCTAAAGGCTGTACTCCAACAGGGTTGCGATCGATTATCA
>JANOAI010000241.1:0-6703 GCA_031411055.1 Pirellulaceae bacterium | reverse complement strand
GATTTGCACCACTCCAGCCTTCTCGGGCACGGGCGTCTGCAGGCTTTTCGGTAGCGGTGCTAGCTTGAAACCATATGTATGCTGCCGAAGCGAAATATAATCGTTTGCCTGATCGCGATGAACGAGCGAAACGCCACCGGACATCGGATGTACTTTCCGAAACGCGCAATATCGAATGAACATCGACATGGCGATACTCGTCGCGGAGCTCGACATCGACTGTTGTCGCCTAGAATGCAACTGCCCCACGTTGAACAGCGTGTGCCCCAACGAGAAAAACTTGTGGTAGCATTCAAACAACAAGCTGGACAATTGCTTAGGCGAAAGCGTAGGATGCCGCCATACCAAACTGGTTGTGTCGAAGCGATCCAGGTTCGCTTCGGTAATCAAACCTTCCGAAAGGAAATCGTCGTATTGCTCAGTTCCAGGGATAGGGCAAAGAATATAAAAAGACGCCCACGTCGGTGCTAGTTCGCGAAGAAGGCTCAGATGTTGGGAGACCGATCGTTTCGTGTCTTGCGGAAAACCTAGGATGTTCGAGAAGTGGCAGCTAACGCCATATTCACGGCCGAGCCGCACAATATCGCGATACGTCTCCGGCCGATTTTGTCCTTTGTGGGCTGTTAAGAGCGTTTGACGGTCAAACGATTCCAATCCGACAAACATCTGAAAGCAGCCGGCTTTGCCGAGAAGCTTCATCAGGTTTTCTTGCCTCGCGATTTGGGTGTCACATTGCACAAAAAAGCTGAGCCCAAGTCGCTCATCGATCATCGCTTCGAGCAACGCGGCCGCTTCTGGAAATTTATTGAAGTTGTCCGAAGTAAACATGATAGTGCGAACGCCATTGGCCTTGGCCGCTCGCAGGCTGGCCATCGTCGTGGATAAATGTTGACTACGAATTCGCCGACCAGCAATTTTGGTAACAGAGCAGAAGTTGCATAAAAATGGGCAGCCTCGTGCTGGGTACAAACCAAGCATGGGCACCACGTATCGATTTAAATCAATGCGATCTGGCGGGACAATGACTGGTGTATCGAGATCCGGTTGCCATCGCTGTTCCGCGCCATAAACGGGTTGCAACTCTCCGTCAGCGGCGTCCTGCACAATCTGACGCCAAATGAGCTCTGCTTCGGCTAAGGCAAAACTGATTCCATTTCCATGCAACATCGAAGTGTCGCAGGTCATCACATGAGGTCCGCCAATAACGGTCATACATCCATGCAGCTTTGCAAAGGCAGCCAAGTCGAGTGCCCGATGAAATTGATGACTTTGTACCCCCACCAGTGCTAGGAGTGTTCTTGTCCCACGAATGGGTTTAAGTAAGGAAAGATAGTCCAGCTTCGTATGGACGTACTCATCAATCGTATGAATCTCGATCGGTGTCTCATCCATCGTGGGTGGCGTCATACTTCGAATGTGAGGTAGAGTACTGTTCGGCATAATTCCCCACCGAAAGCGCTCGACGTAACCGTCAGCTAAATACTTGCTTGGTTTCAGAATTACGATTCGCAACTTGTCGGTCATAGTACTTTCCTAAGAATCTTGTCGTGGATATTGAACGCCAGCATCGTGGCTGCGGTTGACGCGGGCGTGCTTGCCCTCAGCTTCAAAACCATTGCAAGCATCGCAAGGCCAAGCAAAACAAAAACGGTCGGCTCAAGGAATGCAGCTACCGCGATCGATCCGCCTGGTTCAAGTAACTCACGGAGAGAAGCGGTAGGTTAAATGGAGCGGAAGAATTTAGATCGTTTACCGAAATGTCTGCAAAGCCATACCGAAAAGTCGCGCCCGAGTCGAAACGAAATCCAAACGATCCTCGCTTTCCCCCAAACTCTCCCGTCGCTCCTTGAAACGGGTCAGATGAAAAAAAATTGACGGTGTCATTCGAGCCGGCAGTAAAGATATTGCTTGGTCCAACAATATCACCTGGAGTAAGTAGACTCGCGGATGGAAACCCGTCCGTTGCAGGAGCTCTGAGGACTAAACCATTGGGGCTTCCAAATGAGACTATAGTTTGATCGAATCCGAGTAGTAGAGCTGTATCGTTTGAAAAGAATGTTTGGAGGGTGAAATCGATCTTTCCATCTGAATCGACGTCTAATGTATATTCGTCGGAATCTTGCGCGTTCAATTGAGCGTTCGGTATGACTCGTGTTACAGTCTCTCCTTCAGCAAGACGTGATCCGAATGCGACGATAACGAACAAGACAAGCGAAGGACTGTTTTGATATCGCATTTAAAGCCGCTTTTCGCTGGTGTATTCAGTACAGAATTGGCGGCGCCGAACGAAAACGATCGACAGAAGTCCGCTTTTGTCGCATGAGCTGCCTTCAAAACGCATCTCATGTGCCATTCTGCCAGCAATCAACTCGTAGATACAATTATCCGTACTACATTCAGGTGGCCTAACTCCGAAATGAATTGTTTTTTAACTTAACGAATACGGCTGCATTGCAAATTTCTGAACGCCTTCCGTTCACCTTGAGCGACAATCATCCAAACAAAGCATCGTCTGGCACTCCGACACTAGAAATGGGTTTGCTTTGAAATTCCTGTGCTTGAAGAAGGTCCTGAATCCCCGACGTTTGCATTCACCCGATTAAGTGTCACCTTGCTTGGCATAGCCTTTGCGAGCGATCTCCCAGCAAGATTTAGCCTCCTTTTTAGATAGAACACCTCTTCACATGGCAACCCGGGAATTTTATGTTACCTTCGACCGTCAATCGAGTACCTGCTCATACCGAACCCACCGTCAATGATAGAATACGCGTCCGAACAGAGAAGAGTATTGCTCGCTATCGCAAAGCGGACTCGTTGGCCGTCCGCCGACGCCTTGAGGAATTGGATGCTGAGTGGGATATCGAACGCACCTTGGAAGCAAACGCTTCCACCGTATCCCTCATCGGTCTTGCTTTAGGGGCCACTGTGGATCGTCGATGGTATCTATTCCCCACTGTTGTAAGCGCATTTCTTCTCCAACACGCGCTTCACGGTTGGTGTCCGCCACTCCCCATTTTTCGTCGCATGGGCATTCGAACGTCTTATGAAATTGATTACGAACGCTACGCCTTGAAAGAAATGATAGGCGACTTCAATCCTTCTTCACCGGAATACGTTCCATCAGAGTCTAAGAAAATGTTTCAGTCGGTGGAAAATAGTTGACTACGCTCAATGCTCTTTTCCGCGGGCCGTCTCACCAACATCTGTGGCTCGTAAACTTCTAAATCGATCGATTGAGCAACATCGCTGAACAATGATCGAGCACATTTGAAAACGCATTCGCTCTCCATTTTGAAGACCCATGCTTCTCGAACAGGACTTTCTTGAAGCTCGAAGAGCACCAGCCTCCGATCCGCCTCAGTCTATGAAACATCGAGGCGTTGGCGTTAAACCTCTTGATCATTGCTCGCTCAGTTCAAACGCTCGTTAGCGACGTTACGATTTTCTTACGTCCAGTTCATCCACTCGGTACGGCAAATGCACATTCGGAAAACTTCAATTTTTTTTCTTCTCAGATTAAGGATGGTAAGATGCGAATCGTCGTTTCAATACTGGCATTGTTTCTATCAATGAACGAGCTGGCGTCAGCTAGCAACGTCGCGGCTAGAGTGTCAGGAGGGCAATTGATCATCTACGGCGATTCGGGTGATAACACGATCACGATCGCATCATTTCAGTCGGGCGAGATTCATGTCATCGGTGCCCCATCCGTTAATGGAGAACCGACCTCGATCAACGGCCAGGTAAATGGATCGGTGAAACTGACAGGCTGGAATGGCGGAATATATTGCTACATGTACGCTGGCTCTGATAGCGTGTCGTTGCCTTTGGCGACGGTACTTGGAACAACTCATTTTGACTTAGGCGAGGGACACGACGACTTGATCATTGGATCCATGCCATTAGATGCGTCATTCATGACTTCCCCAGGAACCCTTCCGATATCTGGATACGTCGATCTGCGCTCCGTGCTTTACGTGATAGGCGCGAACGGCGACGACTATGTTTCCCTGATCAACGCTAAAGTACAGTATGTCGCGACTTTTGACTTAGGAGACGGAGCTGACGAACTTTTAGTTGGCGACACTTCCGTCCCGGGAACATTGGTGGAATTTCAATCCAATTGCAACGTTTACCCAGGAAGTGGATTGGATGCCGCTCACTTTTCATCGACCATGGTGCGTGGAAATTTCGTGTTTGACGACTATATCCATTCCCTAGACCTCAGCCTTCGCGGTGTGTCGATCCAACAGAACGCATTCATCTATGGCACATCAGCCAAGGATTCGATCAGTCTGGAGCAGGTGGCTGTTACGAGCTTGTTGCAGATATTTTCGGAACAAGATAACGATTCGGTGAAGCTCATGTCTACTCAATCCGAGACGCTAGAAGTCTTCGCCGGATCTGGAGTGGATCTAGTCCAACTTGACTCGATTACTTCCAATACATGCCGCGCATTCTTGGATTCAGGCATTGATACATTGAATGTCAGTCTCGGTAAATTTCAAAAATTGTTTTGGTATGGCGGATCTGAAAATGATACGTTCAACGTGGCGACAACCAATGCGAAAGAGCTCAATCTTTTTGGCGACAGTGGAACTGACACCTTGATCCGTTCGGCGAACACGATTGGAACGACGCGATTGTATTCAGTTGAGAATCAATAGACTCGAGGAACGGGCGTCTTTCAAACAACTCCACTTTCTGAACGGAAGTTTACCATGAAAAAACTCTCGTTCAGAATGGCTGCACCTAAGCTGGCGATATCCAGCTAGACTTGGTTTCTAAAGTCGTCGTTGGCTTTTAGTCCGCGATCAAGCGAGTGTCGCCTTTCGTTCCTAGGCTGTGAATTTTTCAGTGTCGCCCGTCGCTCCGCGGCGGTAGCGTGCGTAACGAGAGGATATGGCTATATCCGTTCCCCTTATTCGTCTCGTGCTAAATAACTTCACAGCCTATCCGCGAAAGGAAGCTTTTGCGAAGCAAGAGCCGACATTTCCTTTCGCAGAGCGAAAGGCGAAAATCTACCCGTTTAGTGCAGTTCTTGCCTAGTTGTCGCGTTTTTCCAACGTTCCCGTAGATGAGCTGCGCGATCAGAATGCCTTCGACGATGGTTACTTCACCCTCCCGCTCTTCGCGCGAGGGTGAAAGTAAGTGGCATTCTGCCACCGCAACTCCGCCGCCGATTGGAATTCACTCGCTACACCTATTAAAGAACTGCTCTAGAAGAATGAACAAAAATTCTTGGCGAATCGAGATGCTTTGTCGCTCGCGCTGACTTATCGCATGCATGGTTGACGCGTCGACGGCCATGAGTCGCGAGTAAAGCGATTTATCGTTCTTCCCCTTCGTGCAGCTAAGAACAGCCTGATTCAACGAGATGCAGGGCGTTGTTCTGATTTCGCCTCATCATTCCCTGGTTTTGGCATATCACTTGCTGCATTTTGCTGGTCACGCAATCACGATATCGAAAATCAATTTGAAGAAAACTTTTCCAAGGGAGAAAAAGATGTTACGTAATCGTTACTCATGTTTCTTGGCAGGCATGCTTACAATCTACGCCGCTTCTTCGGAAGCCTACGCGCAAGTTTATTATTACCCTTCAACGTCTCCCCGCGTATTTCAACCAAACCGGGTGATCCTTGGAACGCCAAATAGGATTTACTCGAACAATGGCGTTCGATACCAGTCATATCGGCCAAGCTACGGCCAGACACAAGTCTATTCGAATGGGCGCTACTACGTACAACCCAATTACTCTTCAACACAACCTACGCAATACTATTACACACAGCCTTCGACATACTATTCTGGCTATCCGAATAGCCAACAATATTACTATGGAAACCAGGGCTATGGGTATCAGCCAACACCGACTTATCAAAGCAATTATGGGACCAGCTACTACACTCCTCAGCAAGCTGTCAATGCAAACGCGGGCGCAATTATCGGAAACGCCATAGGCGGACAACAAGGCGCACAAGTGGGGGCCGCGATTGGCGCGACCATACAACCTTAGTGCATGGCCGATTAAACCTCTAGCTTAGTGCGTGGGCGCCTCGCCCGCATCAACATTAATCTGGCGGACGAGACTGCCGTGCGGCGCGACTTGGTTCCTCCAAGTGGTTTGAGTTTTCTTGAAGGCGTTTTGATTTCGGAAGAATGTTCGTTTACACATATTTTTGACTGGAAGAATGACAGATGAGAATGCAAAACTTAAAGCCGACCAGCGGAACAGGCACGCGAACCGAAGCCGAAAGGCATTCGGAAGGTGACTTCACGAAGGCAATCGAGGAACAGACAGCTAAAATCCCGTCGGACGTCTTTCTCGCTGCTGCGGGCGGCGCAATTCTACTGTCACTCACTCTGAAATTGTCTGGACGAAACCACCAATCGCTCTTTGTCGGACAGTGGGTTGCGCCTTTCTTGTTGCTCGGTTTGTACAACAAACTGGTAAAAGTAGCAGGGTCGGATCGCACGTCAAACTAGCACTTTGTCCAACTTAAAAATTGGGGTTAAGTTGAACATGTTCGACGGACTTCCAGTCCGTTGTTACTTACGTTTGTCGACGGACTAGCAGTCCGTCGTAACCAAAAATTAAATCTGGACCAAGCACTAGCGAACATTCCGCGTTGAATTTGGGGGGTAACCTGGAGTGAAGGTCGTTAAGTCGTTTGGGTGTAAGGCTGAGAGTTCCGAAAATCTC
>JANOAI010000240.1:0-3325 GCA_031411055.1 Pirellulaceae bacterium | reverse complement strand
TCGTTATCCAGTTTCCCAAGTCTTCTTCTATACCACTTGGCGTGATGGAATAGAATCGAGCGCGTGGTTTGGTTTTGTCTTTAGTTCGTTCCATGGACGGAACGGCGATGATCAAGCTTTCGCCATGACCCAATTCGACTTGGCATTCGTGAGACGACTGTTGGACATTCGGATTGTGAATGGTGACGCCCGTCTCGACGTTCTTTCCGTTGCGAAACGTCAAACCGAACATACTTTCAACTGCAACCAGATGGGACTCGGTCAAGATGAACTTGATCGCAAACCCTCCTTGATCGTTACCCTGTGCCTGAATTGCCATTTGGCATCCGTCCGGTACATTGTCGACAATCGGCTGCAACGCGGTCGCCGCCTTACCTCGAATCGGCACAACTCCCATAACGAAAGGTTGCGTGCTTGCGTCAGAGATCGTCGCGCTTTGGCCTGAGAAAATCGTAACCTTGGGTGCTTGGAGGTAATTTGCTTGTTCGACGTTGTTGGTGCAACGTTCGAGTAGCCGATAAAGCTGTGCTTCATCGATGACCGCTGCCAATGCCGGAGATGAGCTTCGCGGTACAAAATCCCCCCAGCCATCATCGCTCCAATCCGTATTCTGATCTTTAGCAGAATCCATTTTGTCCTTCGACTGTTTCATTGCTTGCGCACGAATACGATCATCAATACTCACGGCTTGTTTCGACCAATTGATGTGATCAAACAATCTGGTTTCTGCATCGATCCATCTTGTTTCGAACGTGATTTGGAGCGGCCCGCCTATTTCGATGGCTCTCAATTGGCTTGGGAATTGTTTCCCTAGTTCTTGCGGCAAGTTTACTTTCATGAAGCCATCTTCAACAGCAACAGGTGAGTCTGCAAACGGTCGTGAGCCAACCGAGAATCGAGAACGCAAATACTCTTCAGCACGGATGCCGGGATGCAGTTTCGTTAGCTTCTCGATCGCTGCTCTGAGATCGAACGTAAATATTTCGTAGTCGTCGCCGTATGGTGAAGGAGCAAGATCGACCTTTCTATCTTCACGAAAAGGATCAATCGATGGGTTATGTCCGTTTTCAGGGAGCGAATAGGCAAATCGATCAACGGGACTTGCATCCGTCAACCCCGTGAAGGCGAGCAGAGTAACGATACTCAGCGTAAGAAGAGCCCCCGACGATGATCGTCGCGTCTGGACGAGTTCAAGCAGCTCGATTCTTTGCCGAAGGCGTTTGGTACGCGACGCAAAGAGGAGCCCGAGCGATGGCGACGTTTTTGCACTCGAATTCTCGGAAGCAAATCGCAGCAGCAACCGACCGTACTTAACGACGGTAGTTTCGCTTGTCGCCCGAAGTGCAACATCATCGGCTGCGACCTCCATCCAACTCCGCAGTCTTGCGACTACAAGCCAAGCGAATGGATTCATCCAACAAACTGCTCGCAAGAGCATTGCCACCGAAAGCAACAACGTGTCGCGACGTTTGATGTGCCCCAACTCGTGTGCCAATACACAACGCAGTTCTTTCTCCGACAGACTTTTTTCTCGTGGCATGCAAATCGTTGGCCGATAGAAACCGAACACGGCTGGAATCTCCAATCCAACAACTTCTTTCACCGTTGGACAACGTCGAATTCCGATCGCCCCACAAAGCGCAACCACCACACCGAGAGTCGCTTCATCGTGTGAGCTATTCGATCGAGCTACTTTGCTGGAAAAGCGAAAATAGGAGACCGAAGTTCGAATGAGCAGAATGAATGCGACAAAAAGCCAAGTGAATAGAATGGAGATTATCATCACTCCCTCCCAATTTATCGATTCAAGGAATTCGAGAACCGACCCAAGGAAATTGAGTGCATTTTGGACTGGAAAGCCACTTGTAGCGATTTCGGTCGATCGAGAACATTTCTCGACCGTTTCCGGCGAACTCGTCACCAAAAACTGAGCCAGCTCCGCCGGGAAAGGCTCTTTTGGAGGTGCTGCGACACTCTCGGTAGTTACGACTTCCGGCTGCGACTCCAACGCTGAGAAGCACTGATGAAGAAACTGCTCGCCATAGAAATCCATGTGACCATGCATACTGAACGGCGATTCCATTGAAAGCGGAATCATCATGCGAAGCCCGACTAACGACCAGAGTAAGCAATGATACTTCGCCGCAAGTCGTCGCTGAAATACTCGATCAACAAACACGATGATCAGGACAAGCGGGAATGCGCGCCAGGCACCAAGCAGCAGCATCATAAACACATAGGCAACTATCTCCATCCATTGATCAAACATTATCCGATTCCTTTCGTTTAGTTTCTTTTGAATCGAGCAACGCTTTAAGTTCAGCGATTTCGCTCGTTGAGAGCCGTGAGGCTTTGACAAAATGCATGAGAGCGGGGGCCGCATGCCCACCGAAAACGCGATCAAGAATGGTTCGACTGGCTTGGCGAATACAATCCTGTCGCTTGACACTGCTTCGATAGAGATAGCGTTTTCCGATGGGTTCGGTCGAAAGAGCCCCCTTCTTAACAAGCCGATGGAGCATCGTTTTGACAGTCGCCGGTGACCACTCGTTAGCCTCCGCCAACTGCTCAATGACCTCATTGGCTTCGATCTGCTCGGTCTCCCAGACCAAGTTCATTACAATCCATTCCGCGTCTGAAATCTGCATCGTTTGTCCTCAGTGCGTTTACATCTGTAATCAATATAGCGTTGAGGTAAAAACTACGTAAAGGGCAGTTTTGGAAACTAATTCGCGAGGCACGAGAGCGGCATCAGCAAATCAAACGCAATACCTGCTTTTGGTTGATGGATGCTGTTTGCATTTCGCCGTTTCATTGTCGCCGTCCGCTCCGAGGTTGTGAATTTTTATTGTCGCCCGTCGCTCCGCAGCGATAGCGTGCGTAACGAGACGATATGACTCTATCCGTTCCCCTTGTTCATCTCGTGCTTAATAAAATGGCTCTTCCTCAGAATCTGTGGGTTGATCTCTGTAAAAACAGAAAAATGCTAAGCGTGAGTCTGGCAGGTCCGGTTCCGCGCAACATGATGGCTTGGTTGCAATCTTGATTCCACGAATGCAACATTGCTCAGATTCTCTGCGGTGGATTTTCGAAGGCATGGCTCCGTGTCCAAAGATTTTGCAATCGTATAGTTGATCGAATACAATTCAATAACCGGGAGAAACAGAGTCAAGCTCGAATGGCGTGGACTTTAGGAGCGGAACGGCGCGAGCCCAATGCCGCTGACTTTAGAAGCGGAACGGCGCGAGCCCAATGCCGCTGACTTTAGAAGCGGAACGGCGCGAGCCGTCCGGTGCAGTGCGAGAAAACCTTGAAGAACCGGACG
>JANOAI010000239.1:0-9859 GCA_031411055.1 Pirellulaceae bacterium | reverse complement strand
CGTCGATAGTTCGCAATGGTTGCTGAAGCAATACGTCTCTCAGCTCTCCCGCCTCGTTCTCGGAGAGAACGGCGACGCTCGAGAACGAAGCGTGAATCCGAATAATCGTCGATAGTTCGCAACGGTTGCTGAAGCAATACGTCTCTCAGCTCTCCCGCCTCGTTCTCGGAGAGAACGGCGACGCTCGAGAACGAAGCGTGGGGCCGTCAATTCACATTCGGGCTGCGAAGTTTAGTTTCGAATGCCGATCGAATAATTGAACTCCAGATTTTGTAGCCATCGGCATTCTGATGGAGTCGATCGTCGCGATAGAGCTCAGGCCTCGGCTTTCCGTTCGCGGTAAGATACTTTGTTTCGGTCTCGATGAAATGCATCCGCTCGCCCCGTACACACGCTTCTTTGAGCTTGGCATTCGCTTCTCGGATTTTCGGCCAAGCCTCAAAGCGTACTGGAGCCGGTGTGATCGCGATCAAGAATATCTCAGCAGGAGCGTGCTGTTTTCGAACGGAAGCCACCACGCTTTCAAATAGTCGAACAACTTCATCTGGCGACTTATCCGTTTCAGCTTTACCGGTGATGTCATTGCCGACGTAGATCGTCACGGCCCGCGGATGGTGTGCTTTGAGCAGTCGCGGAGCGAAGACCGCCAAGTCAGAAAACTTGGCTCCACCGTAGCCACGTCGTACAACTGGCCACGGCTTGAGATCTTCGGCCATGCTTTCCCAAAGTCGGATGCTCGAGCTCCCTAAAAAAAGAATCGAGTTTTCGCCCGCGACTTCCGACTCGTCCTTCTTCTCGTAGCTTTTGATGGCCGCTTCAAATTTCTCCAAGGCATTTGTCGAGGCATCTTCTGGCGTCGTTTCAGCCGACTCCTGTGCAAATGATGGCAAGAATAAGGCAACGCTTACGATACTCGCCACAAGCGCCTTAATAGAATAGTTGAAGTGCATTTAGTTCATCGACCTTTTCAAAGTGGGAGGAAGGAGATTACTTAACCGGCATCTGCGACTTTAGCTGTAGGACTACAGGTTTTTAGGTAGGAGCAGGGAATGAAGGATGTTCCAGCGCGCGTCGCCACGCCCTTTGCAAACCCGCCAAATCTTCGGTTAGACAGTTTAGCAGGCCGGAAAACCGAGCAGCGGTGTGGATATCCAGAATCATGTTTACGAAAAACAACATCGGTCGTTGCTTGCGAGCAACATCCGAACCGCCCCCTCCAAACCGCCAGTATTTCTAAAGCCTTTCCGTGTAACACTTTACGGCCGCCGTTTCTCGAAAAACAACCTTTGGCACCCGAACTGCTTTTGAGAAGAAGCGTTCCCGAGGGAACTCAAATAGCCGCTGGCTATCTGAGACACCAGACTGTGACTCTTCTCAAAGTAATCACCATGACCAAGCGATTCAAACAAAAACCTAGCACTCAACGAGCTCGCCAAGGCGAAGTCTTCGCACCCGGTTTGGAATCAGAATTCGAAGTAGGCTTTGGTGATGTCACTGAATTCGCAAATGCCGACGAAGAAGACGAGGAAGAAGAGTCCGAGGATCTCGAAGAAGAAAGCATGCTCGGCGACGACGAAGAAGTCGTTAACGAGATGGACGCGACTGACGACCCCGTCCGAGTCTATTTGATGCAAATGGGCGAGATTCCCTTGCTAACTCGCCAACAAGAACTCACTTCGGCCATTCGGATCGAGGGAACACGAACTCGATACCGAAACTGGATGGTTGCAACGGATTTCATTCTTCAAGGTGCCACCAAGCTACTCGAACAAGTCCGCGACGGAAAGCTCCGCTTGGATCGCACGATCGAAGTCAGCGTAACGAATGCAGCCGAAAAAACCGCCATCATGAAGCGTATCGGTCCGAACATCCAGACGCTTCGTCACTTGCTCCTTCGCAACCACGTCGATTTTCATGTCGCCATCAATCGAAAAACCGCTCCTGCTGCCCGCAAAGCTGCCTGGATGCGTCTGGTTCGTCGTCGCAACAAGGCCCTCCGCTTGATTGAAGAGATGAACCTTCGTACCAATCGCCTCGAGCCGTTGTTTACAAAACTGATCGCGATTTCGGACCGGATGCAAACGCTGAAGAAGCAATTCAAAATTGCCCAAGTAGAAGGTCATGCTGACGGACAAAGTCTGCAAGAAATCCGCCGCGAACTTTGCCAACTCATGCGAATCACCTACGAAAGCCCGGCTACATTAGCTCGACGAGTGCAATTAGTCTCGGAGTATCGCTTCGCTTTCGATGCCGCCAAGCGAGATTTGTCAGCAGGCAACCTACGGCTGGTTGTGTCGATCGCCAAGAAATATCGGAATCGCGGTTTGAGCTTCCTCGATCTGATTCAAGAAGGTAACACCGGACTCATGCGAGCCGTCGACAAATTCGAACATGCTCGTGGCTTTAAGTTCTCGACATACGCAACGTGGTGGATTCGCCAAGCAATCACCCGAGCGATTGCCGACCAAAGTCGGACCATTCGAGTACCGATTCATATGATCGATACGATGAGCAAAGTTCGCCAAGTGACACGTGATCTCGTCCAGACGCTTGGACGCGAACCGACGGTTGAAGAAACCGCCGCACAAGCCAAACTTTCGCTCGATGATACTCGAATTATTATGAAAATGGCTCGTCAGCCACTTTCGCTCGACCAACCTGTCGGCGAGCACGAAGATAGCTTCTTCGGCGAGTTTCTCGAAGATCATCGCGATATTGATCCGTTGATGGAAACCAACCAAGAATCACTCAAGCTTCATATTCACGAAGCCATGGAAACACTCAACTATCGCGAACGCGAAATCCTAAAGCTTCGATACGGTCTAGCCGACGGATATGCCTACACCCTCGAAGAAGTTGGGAAAATCTTCTCGGTAACCCGTGAACGCGTTCGACAGATCGAAAGCAAAGCAGTTCGCAAACTACAACACCCGCAACGAAGCCGATCCCTCTCAGGGTTTGTCGATGGAGTCGACATGAGTATTTATCAAGGGCTTTCCACCGGCGACGTCGGCGAAACAGTGTAACTAGCGAGCTGACCCGAGTTAAACAACTCGGTGATTCAAAGCGAAAGCACTTTAAAGACTGGGATCCTCCCAGTCTTTTTCATTTAAACGACTCGCGATCATATCCCTCGATCACGTTTCGTAATGAAATTACATCCTCCCAACGAGCGTGAGAGTACCGCTAGTTCACAGCAATTTTTTAGGCTACGACGGACTTCCAGTCCGTCGACAAACGTTGGCACCGACGGACTAGAAGCCTGTCATACTGATTCAGCTCAACCTCTATTTTAAGGTGTGAAGAAGCACTATTCCCGCAACGAGACTGCGTCGGAAGCGGCCGCCGAAGGAACGCTCTGCTTTTTAATTGCGCGAGTCAGCACGCGATCCAGCGTCGAAGCAAAAGGCGACCTATCCTTGGGGCTATATGGACGCGGCCCTTTGAGATCCAAACCCGCCCCGCGGGCCGCGTCCATCAAATCGCGGGCGGCCAGTCGGCTTGCCATGTTGCGATCGTCATATTCGTCTCCACGGGGATCAATCACGTGCACCTGCTTATCAACAAGCTGAGCCGCTAATGGGATATCCGCAGTAATAGCGATATCGCCTGCCTGAGCATGCTCAACAATATATCGGTCCGCCAGATTCGCTCCGTCTGCGACGACGACTCGTGAAATCAGCGAGTTCTGGGGAGGCAAATAGATCGACTGATTCGCCACCAAGACGACGTAGATTTTGAGTCGTGCTGAGGCACGATATACGAGCTCTTTTACTTCGCGCGGAGCCGCGTCCGCGTCAATCCAAATTTTCATGTTCGATGCATTTCTCAATCGTGACGATCATTCCATCGCGAACGAATGTGCGAATTCACTCATTTTTCATCGGCTCGAGCCGACCAAACAAGTGTCCCCCCTTTTCGCCGTGTGTCCACGTTCCGGCATACTTGCCATCATGAAAAACAACCCTGGCTGAAAACGTCCCTAGCCCTGGAATGAATAGCTGATCCATCACAATGACCGGCGTCTTGTCAGCCCACTTTACCGTAATGACCATCGGAACCACGACATCATGCTTGCCGTACTTGATGCGTGCTTCCAGTGCCCATAAATCGTCATCACCGGGGAGTTTTTCCGCTTTCTTGATCTCATATCGCTCCTCGGTCAAATCGTTCATCTTCTTCCCATCCACCGTAAATAGCCCGACTAATTGAACATTGGATAGGGTTTTTGCAAAGGATTCAAAGCGAGGGTCTTGAGCGATGCTTTCTTTGCTCACTTCTTGAACCAAAGCTGGCTTTTCCGTATTCGCCGGGCTTTTTTCCTGTGCCAGGCCTACCAATTGAAAACCAAACAACACGCTCGATACAGCACTGAGGAAAGCTAGGTTTTTTGACATGGAAAATACTCCGATAGGCAATTGGACGCGATTTGTTATCTTTTCCGGTGTCCCGTTGGATACGTTTGCGGAATGTCATTGTTTACTTTGAACAGCCACAAGCCTATACCACGCCGTAAAAATTCCACCGAAAACTTTGTTTAAGAAATTGGGAGTAAGTCGTGAGACAATTTTTGATCGCAGGCAATTGGAAAATGAATATGACCAAGGAGTCTTCAGTCAGCTTAGTACGCGATCTATTAACTCAGACTCGCTCCAATCCGAATGTCGAAATCGCCGTCTGCCCACCCAGCGTCTATCTCACGATCGTTTCGAACTCACTTCAAGGTAGCCATGTGAAGCTCGGCGCTCAAAACTTCTACGCTCAGGACGAGGGTGCCTTCACGGGCGAGATTAGCGGGAAGATGCTCAAAGATGTTGGATGCACGCACGTCATTTTGGGGCACAGCGAAAGGCGTGCATTACTCGGTGAGACCGATGCGATGGTCAATCAGAAGCTGCTCGCAGCCCTGAAGCATGGCCTAACACCTATCGTTTGCGTCGGCGAAACACTCGCCGAGCGGGAGAGCGGTCGCACTCAGGACGTCGTTCGCACGCAATGTCGTGGTTCGTTGGCCGGACTCACACCGGAGCAAATGGCCGTTACCGTCCTAGCCTACGAACCAGTCTGGGCCATCGGAACAGGCAAGACAGCTACGCCTGCTCAAGCCGAAGAAGTGCACGCCGATATTCGTGCTTTGCTTGCAGAACTCTTTGGAGCCGATTGTTCATCGAAAGTCGTGATTCAATACGGCGGAAGCGTCAAGTCCGACAATGCGATGGAGCTATTGAGCCAGCCCAACATCGATGGCGCCCTCGTTGGCGGAGCTTCACTTAAAGCCGACGCCTTCGTCCCGATCTGCGAAGCCGCTAGCAAAATCCAAAAGTAAGCGGACGGCACGGAAAGCCAACCTGATTCCTAATCCAACGTAACAAGCATTGCGATTTCCGAATTCAATGCTCGCTTTTGATTTTCGCTCCGGCATGTGGACGAATTCAAAGGGTGTAGAAGCTGCGGCCATGTTTACGGGTTCTTGTTAAGCAGTTCGACCATGGCCTTGCCCATGGCTTCTCCGACGTCCATGTAGACCTTGGCGTTGCCGCCGTAATGACCATTCCCGCTGCCGCCGCGGGCCATATCGTGGGTGTAGACGGTCGCCACATTTCCTTTGAACTCCGGGTACTTGCCTGTGCTGCCGTCAACCGCCAGCTGAGCGTTCATCACGGTTTCGGTGTTACCTCCGCAGCCCTTGGTCGCTTCACCCAGTGTCGCTATAACGAATTTTGCATTGGGGGCATCGAAGTCCTTGCGCAGTGACTTGATCACGTTGACGAGATTCTCCTCGTAGTGCATGGAAAGCGCTTCGCTGCCACAATCCCGTTCACCCTGCCACCATAGGAACCCGGCCACTTCATAGCCTTTGGCACCGGGGCAGTACTTGTCGAGCTCGGACAGGACCTTCTTAGCATTGGCCACGTCGTCGTCGTACTGCTTGCCTGCATACCATGCGATTGGCTGTGGCTTGGTTCCCTTTTCCCAGCGTTCGGGCGATTCCTTGTAACCGGCGTGGGTGTATGTCACTTCCTTGCCCGACTTCTTGTCCGTGGTCGTGAAATCATAACCCATACTTCCGGGCGGCAAGAGGTCCCAACCTAAGGCGCGGTTGCCAATGCAGCTCTTGAGTAGCATGACGGGATCCACTAAGAAGTTGCCGAGCTCGTGCCCAAGGCCAAACTCGATACCCATCTTGCCCTTGCTGACCTTTAAAGTTTCGTTGTGCAGGACGCTCATGCCACCTCCCCTGGCAACCATGACCTGCACGTTGCGGACGTCGTTTCTCTCTGTCCAGTTGCCTGCGTCATCCACTAGGTATGGATAGAGCTTCTCGGTTTTAACCGCATTCTCCAAGCTTTCACCCTTGTCACCGGAGATATTCCCCATGCCGACCATGTTGGACTGCCCCAACAGGATAAACACCTTGACCGACTTTGCGATAGGTTCGTCTGCCAAACCAGTATTTTCAATCGCAAGAACCGCCGCGATCAATGCCAAGCTGCTGATGAATCTTCTCATTGTATTTCCTTTAGTTGGTTAGTCACGCTTCTGATTTTATAGCAAAGCACCCGCTGCGTCATCTGGCTAACCCCAGAGGGGGAAAATCGGCTCGGTGAAGGAGAAGTGTCGCCCGATTTTATTCGAATGGCTCTCGCCCCAAACCCACGACTTTATATTTGCTTTGCCAATCTGAAGTGCGAAGTGCAACTCTTTGAGAGAGAATAACGCCATTCGAACTGACGGATCGTAGCTGGTGAGGCTAGACTTGCGAACCAAGATCGCCTCATCCTCGAGTAGGATTGCGTCGGCACTTGCCGCATCCATCGACGAAGCGATTCGCCGGATCGAACAACAAAGGGCACGAGATAGTTCAGAACTCGAATGGTTCACCGACGAATAGGAGGGGTTCAAATCGCAGCAGTCTGGGGTGATCGGTTGGTTCAAACGCAAGCTCCCCTTTACCGAAACACGAAAGCAAGAACGGCAACATCGAGGATTCGTAGACGATCAAAAGGCAGAGATCATGTCCGATAACTTTGTCATCGCTCGGGCGCAAATGTTGGAGGACCGTTATGATTGTTCAATTCCCAGAACTTCATAGTTGTTGTGACAATCTGCACGGGAGCCTGTCACGAGATCAGACAACGATCAATGAACAAAAAGCGCCTGTTTTAGTGCCGCGTAACTGGTGGGAACAACGATGGTTTGGTTAAATCCACGATAATAGTCAGCGTCTTGCGGATCGCAAATGACTACCGTGTTGCTCTTTTCTTTGGCGTCCCCAAGTAAAGTCAGCAACCCTCGGCTACGCACGCCAATACAGTTGCAAATTAGGCCAACCTCTGATTCAGTGGGGGATTTACACGGCATCAATTTCACGTTCATTGAGGCCAATACATCGACCAGGAAGTTGTAACGGGCTGAAGTCGCATCGTAATAGGGAAGCACTTTCGAAGAGACCACTTGTGACGAGATCGAATGCCCATCGGAACCCCTTGCGGGCGACCCAAAGTCATGGATACCGACTATATTTTCTCTGACTTCCTTGAGAATTGCTGCAATGGAAAGCGGCCCCAATCGGTCTAGTACTTCATTTGTTGGAATCTCAACATGGTCCCAGGGCTCCCAGACCCCGATCGCAACCTTCGCAACTAGTCCGGCGATTTTGACCAGTTCAGTCTTGATTCGTAGCGGCTCTGGCAATGAAGACATGGATTCATAGCTCTCGTGTAAATGCTTGAGCGGTTCGAAGGATTCGCTAGGAACATTCCAACTTTCAAGCACCGTGCACATGACTTCGTTCTGACTCTGTGGTAACGTCGCTTGTTCAACCTCGAAGATCGAGAGATTCAGGTCGAGGCAACTTCTGAAAGCACGTTCGTAGTGTTTCGGATAGAGTGACGCCAACAAGACGCGACCTAGCTCTTGCGTTGTCGCACAGAGCAGCAATCCTTCCGAGATACTGTTGTGGTAGCCGCGGGCAATCAACAATTCCATCGCAATCCCCGCCGCCACGCTTCTATGCCAGATTGAGTCGGTTTTTTGTGGAGAGGACTCTATTCTCAGCATTGCAGCCTGTGCATTGGCAGCCAATGCGAGTTGTCCAATTCGCTTTCGTCCGAATCGCAGCGATGCTTGGTGCAATTGTGAGATTTTCTCACCATGTGGGTTGTAGAAGGGTGTGTTGGCAAGTTGGATTACCTCGGTGGCCAGCAAGTCGTGCTTTGCGATTGCGCAAGCGAGTTGCTGCGAATCAAACGCGTCGGACTGAGTCATGCGATAGACGGTGAGAGCTGCCTCGGAGGCTG
This sequence comes from Pirellulaceae bacterium, assembly GCA_031411055.1. GTDB lineage: Bacteria > Planctomycetota > Planctomycetia > Pirellulales > Pirellulaceae > JAIYDQ01. The sequence goes on along the minus strand of JANOAI010000239.1, from coordinate 1,559 downwards.
GCATGACTTCGTCAATTCGGCTCAATCCTTTTTGGTACTCCTCTTTGTCGATCGCCGATGGCGGATGACCGCTGCCAACAGTTTGCGGCGGAGCCTCAGAAGCTTTCCGTATGTCCGCCTTCTGCAAAGTTGAATCGACTTGATCCAGTTCCCGGGTGAGAGCTAGATTTGCGTCAACTCGCGACTTGACTTTAGTTGCTAAGTGAACGTAATCAATTGGTTTGAGTAGTACGTCGGCGACCCCCCGGAACAGCAGATCTTTAACCATCCGTGGTTCGGTGACGGCGGTCAAAACAAACAGCAGCGGATGATGCTCCCGCGTCAACAACTCGACAGCGAGGGCGTGACCATGCATATTCGGCATTTTCAGATCCGTTACGACGGCATCGTATTGTGTGCCGTCAGCCAGCGCGATTGCCTCATTTCCGTCCGAAGCGCCATCGCATTGAAAACCTACACGGGTCAGCGCACGCATGGTCAGAATTCGGACCATCACATCGTCGTCCACGACCAATGCCGATAATCCTAAGTTATTCATTTTTAAACCCAATTTCCAATATGAATTCGTATCTGGTTTCTCAGACGGTTGTGCCCACTACCCTTCGATAGTCGCTTTCGATTTGCGGGCGTTACGAGAAAAAGACGGGCAGACTCTCTCGTCCCCTAAGCGCTTGAGTACCGAACAGGATTTTCATCTCCCAGGACGGAGTTATTAAAGGTCGGGAAGTCATAGCGCTACCTCGACCGAGGAGACCAATCTGCAGAAGGATGGTATGTTTGATATCAATGCATACGTTGATGTAGTAACATGGAGTCCAGCCGGAATGATTTCAGCTGTCTCGTCTGGATTCTGATCCGAGATCTTGCGTACCTCGGGAAGCACGTCCATAAAAATGTCGAGCAACTGCGGATCGAAATGCGTGCCTCGATCGGATAGCATCATCTGCAGAACTTTGACTTCCTGAATTGCTGGACGATAGACACGATCGTGTGTTAATGCGTCATATACATCTGCGATGGCGACAATACGTCCGGCCTCCGGCGTGTCTTCACCAGACAGTCCATTCGGATAACCGCGGCCGTTCCAACGTTCATGGTGTGACAGCGCGATCTCGCTAGCCATCTGGAGCATCGGTGATTCACTGCCCAACAAGACTTGAGCCCCGATCAGGGTATGCGATTTCATGATTTCGAATTCTTCGTCGGTCAATTTCCCCGGCTTTTGTAGAATTCGATCAGGAATGCCAATCTTGCCTACGTCGTGCATCGGAGCCGCCAGCCGCAGTTGCTCGACGCGTTCTGCGGACCATCCGACAGCCTGTGCCAACAGGGCGCTGGTTAAACCAACGCGTTTGATATGCGAGCCCGTTTCCTCGTCGCGGTACATCGACGCCATCACGAGACGGTGAATCGTCTCTTCGTGGGCTCGTTGTATGGTGTCTGTTTGTTGGCGAACACGCGTTTCAAGGTTACTTGTATAGATCCGACGCTCGCGCAGAAGCTCACGGCGTTCAAGTGCGAGTGACTTGGAAAAGCAATTCATCAGCGTCGATCGGTTT
>JANOAI010000238.1:0-1792 GCA_031411055.1 Pirellulaceae bacterium | reverse complement strand
CGAAGCGCAAGCGAGTGGTTTGACTATCGAAACCTCAAGAAAACCACTCGCTTGCGCTTCGTGTTATCAATGAGATTATGCCTTCCGTAAGGATTTGGGATAGTCGAACTACAGATCAATCGTCCGCTGCGTCGCCGTCTTTGATGACGAAGGTCGCTTTGAGCCTCGCAACTTCGGTAGCGAGGCCCGCAAGTTTGACACTCTTTAAGACTTCGTCGAAATTCTTATAAGCCGCAGGGGCTTCGTCCTTGGGGTAGTTTCGGCAATTTGTCAAAATGTCCAAGTCATCAAACGATTGATTGATCGTGCTTTGATCCAACTCTCGGATCGCACGTTTACGTCCGAGAATTCGGCCAGCGCCGTGGTTGACGCTGAAGCAACTTATTTTTGCCCCAGGTGCCGCCACCATCACGCTCGATCCGGCCTGAGGATTGCCTGGCAGCAAAATAGGATGACCGGTATCGGCGTAGCGAGTCCCACCAAGGCCAGGATGTCCGGCCGGGAAAGCGCGTGTGGCTCCCTTTCGATGAACCCACTCCATCCGATTCTCAATGAGTTCTTTTCTCGCAATGTTGTGGCTAATGAAATAGATCAGTTGCCCCTGCGTTCCAGGGAGAACTTCTTGGAAAGCCTCCAAGACCAGGGAATTGATCAGCAAATGATTGACGGTTGCGAAATTGGCACCGAGCGACATATCGTCGATGTATTCATCGGCTTCTCGCGTACCGAGCGGAGCATAGACCAATTCGCGATCATCGCCTGGGAAAGGAATGCTCCAGTTTTTGAATTTGTCCTGGAGCGAACGAAACTGCCCCATGGCTAAATTATGGCCAATGCCGCGTGAACCGCAGTGTGACAAAAAAGCAACGCAGCCATCGCGTAAGCCAAAAGCATCAGCTGTGGTTTTTGCTTTCGGGTCATCAACCGTTTGTACGATTTCGCATTCACCAAAATGGTTTCCGCCACCGTACGAACCAAGCTGTGAAATCTTGTTCGCGAAATCACGAAATGTCCCTTGCTTTAAATGCCAAGCTAAACGATTCGCCAAAGCGTCGCTTGTCTCGTCATGACCGACATGAAAGGCATCTTCGCAACGTGATGCCCATTCAACCGGAATTCCTAACTGTTCAAGCACGGACGTGGATGCCCCCTCGATGACCGATTGACGCCCAACATCCACACCGACTTTTCGAGCCTTGGGCACGTGGCGTTGACCACGACCCGTTCCAGTTGGCGTACGATCACAAATGGCTTCAATGAGCATTCGTCGAATTCGACGATCCTGGATAGCATCTTGAGGAATATTCGTTTGAAGTAGGCTCATCGAACACTTGATGTCGACGCCGACGGGTCCGGGATAGATGTGCGTCGGTGACGTCATGACACAACCGATTGGAGCTCCATAGCCCAAATGACCATCTGGATTGAGCACGACATTCGATACGCCCGGTGACATGCGAGTATTGATCGCTTGCTGCAAACAAACCTCATCGAACGTTTCGCGAATTTTCTCGGTTCCAATAACGGTAACCGGCGGGCCATTTCCCACCGGTAAAATTGCGGTTGCTTCACCAGTCGGGATAAGGCGATGTGCCATGCCTACGTCCAAATTGTTTGAGGATTTCGAGATTGAAATGTTATACCAAACCGATGGTTCAGTCTCTCAAGATTCACCGATCGAGTCCGAGGTTCACCAAACTAGAGCATTTTCATTTTTCATTTAGCCAGTCGGAAAACGGGGTCAGGTACCAAAAGCCGGAACGGCCCTTTGGGTGCTTTGCACTTTTGGTAC
>JANOAI010000237.1:0-9799 GCA_031411055.1 Pirellulaceae bacterium | reverse complement strand
GGCATAATCTCATTGATAACACGACGCCCACGCGAGTGGTTTTCTTGAGGTTTCTATACACAACCCACTCGCTTGCGCTTCGTGTTAAAGGATTTGGGACTGTCGAACGAGTACTTCGTTACGGCTGAGTTTTAGGGTGTGAAGAAGCACTATTCGTCTCTAAAAGAGGTATGAAGTGCCGAGCACTCTACTGCCCAATCCAAGTGGCAAAGAGTTGTCGAGCCACGATTGGGTCTTCGGTCCCGGAAACAATTCCACGACCATCGCGAAACACGGTAATCGAGAAGGGCTGGTTGTTACCCAAGACACTTTCGAAGCGAACAAGAAACGCGTTCGCGTTCACGGTACCCAAACGGGCAAGCCTTTGTTCCAATCGAGCTAAGTCGATAGGTTGGGAGGAAGGATTCTGAAGTTGAACGGCATTTCGACCGCAGAGCACTTGGGTCGCCGTGAATCGTGTTCCATCGAGAAAGTCTCGCTTCTGTTGAACGCAACTTGGGCATCCAGCACCACTTCGGTGCGGTTCCAACTTTATATAGCGAATCTCATTTTCCCAAAAATCAAACGTCACCAGCGCTCGGCAGACTGCATCATCATTGCCCGAGAGGATCTTGATCGCTTCCATCGCTTGCCAGCCCGCTACCATCGTGATCGCCGGTCCAACGACACCGGCTGAATCACACGTTGCCTGTTGATCCGCTGGCATAGGCTCCGGCATCAAGCAACGAAAGCATGCTGTTCGCCCCGGAATGCAGACAAGTCCTTGGCCGCTGGCACCCACGCAACCACCGTGAATCCAAGGAATTTGAAACTCGAGCGACGCATCGTTGACGAGAAACCGAGTTTCAAAATTGTCGGTGCCATCAAGGATCAGGTCGAACCCCTTCAGCAATTCGGCGGCGTTGTTCGGGATCAAATCGGCGACGACCGATTCGATATCTGCTTCCGAGTTGATAGCACGCAAGTGTTCCGCTGCTGCGACGGCTTTCGGCATCCGCTTTTCAGCATCCGATTCGATAAAAAGAGTTTGTCGAGGCAAGTTGTCCCATTCCACCCAATCACGATCGATAAGGCGAACCGAGCCAACGCCCGCTCGAACAAGCCTTTCCGCGATGACGGAACCGAGAGCTCCAACGCCAACAATGACCACTTTGGCAACGCCGATTCGAGCTTGTCCAACTTTACCAATCGCCGAAAATGCCGATTGACGTCGGTACCGGTCACCTGCAAATTTGGTCGCGAAAGATTGCTCCGTCTCGGTAGGTTTGTCTGAGCGTGAATTGTCCATCAAATTTCGTTTTTCAGCCTCTCGAAATCAGCATAACTCGCCTGTGTCCGATACGGAATGGACTCAGCCATTGCTTTCCGATCGACTGAAAAAGACTCGACCGTCACGTCAAATGAGGGCTAGGCGAGACAAATAGGATGGAATTCGGCCCAATACAGCCTTCGACGTTGGTTTTTCTGACAAAAGTCGCTGATCCTGGCAGGGAAACCGATCGATCGATCTTTCTTCGGTTGACGCTGTCGGCCCGCGGCTGGTATCGTATTGGCCCTTGCTGATCTTGTTTTTTGGGAGATCGTACGATTTTCCGGCGAGAATGTCTCGCGATTGGATCGGCAAATCACGTTTTTGCTCCTTCAGAAATGAACGCAGAAGGTCATTGCGACCTGTGTCGAATAGTCGACATTGCGGCTGAGTTTGGAGCACAGAAAGGGTTTTCGTTGCATGGCAACAGAGTTAGTACAAAAGTTAATTGAGGCAGGCGCACACTTTGGGCATCGGGTTAGTCGTTGGAACCCGAAGATGGCACCGTACATCTACGGTCGCAAGAATCTTATTCACATCATTGATATCCGCGAAACGCTCCGCGGAATGCTCCGAGCTAAGAAGTATCTTAGCCAAGTTGCAGCTGGTGGTTCGCTTGTCTTGTTCGTTGGAACCAAACGGCAGGCTTCGGAAGTTGTGGAACGCGAAGCTACCCGCGCAGGCATGCCATTCGTGAGCGAACGTTGGCTCGGTGGTGCTCTCACGAACTTCCGAACCATTCGCAATCGAATGGGTCGTTTGGAAGAGCTTGAGAAGATCATGAACGGTGAAGAACTCAATGGTTACTCCAAGAAGATGCAATCTTCACTTAAGCGAGAATACAACAAGGTCTATCGCAACTTGAATGGTCTGCGATCGCTTAATCGTATGCCCGAGTGCTTGGTCATCATCGATCCAAACAAGGAAAAGAACGCGATCAAAGAGGCTCGGAAGCTTGGCATCACCACTGTTGCTTTGATCGATACCGATTGCGATCCAACGACGGTCGATTTGCCGATTCCGGGGAATGATGACGGTATTCGATCGATCGACTTGATCGTGAAGCAATTGGCCGACGCGGTTCTGGCTGGACGCGCAGAGAATCCAGAACTTCAGAAATCGCAACCAGCCGCAGCATCGCGTCCGGTCATCAGCCCTGAAGAAGCTGAAAAGGCACAGGATCAACAGCCTGCTTAGGCGGTTTTCCTGGACGAGCATTTCTGCTCGGGCAAATTCATTTCGCCGGAACCTTTGGCTGAGTGCCTAGGTTCCGCGTGATATATCCCTTGGCGATCCCTGACATATTGGAAGTATTGCCAACTCGATAAAATCAGGTTTTGAAACTTTACGAAGAGGATTAAGAGAAACTACTATGGCTGAGATTACCGCTGCTGCCGTGAAGGCCTTCCGCGAGCGAACTGGGCTTCCTTTGATGGACTGTAAGCAGGCTTTGGCTGAAGCTGGTGGCAATGAAGAAAAAGCAGTTGAAATCCTTCGGGCGAAGGGCCAGAAGCTAGGCGAAAAGCGAGCTGATCGCGAAACAGCTTTCGGACGGTTTGGAATCTACGCCGGTTTGGACAAAGCCAATGGCGCTATGGTTGAACTGAAGTGCGAGAGCGCTCCGGTTACCCAAAATGAAGAGTTCATTCAGCTTGCCAATGATCTTGCCCATGCCATGGCATTGAACAGCCCGAAGACGGCTGAAGAACTACTCAAGTGCAAGTCGCCAAGTAAGCCATCGATGACGGTAGGCGAGCAACGAGACGAACTCTTCAACCGTATTCGCGAGAAGTTTGAAGTCGGCCGCATGGTGCGTTTCGATGGCACCTGCGGAGGTTATAGTCATAACAGCAGTACGGTCGCGGGCGTTCTTATGCAAATTGAAGGCGGCACCGACGATGCGGCCAAGGACATCGGCATGCACGTGGCTGCCATGCGACCTGCCGCCCTATCCGCAGCTGAACTCGATCCAGCCATTGTTGAGCGAGAGCGCGATTTATTGAAGCAAGCTGCACTCCAAGAAGGAAAGCCAGCCGCCATCGTCGACAAGATGGTCGAAGGCAGGCTCAAGCAGTTCTATGCCGAACGCGTTCTTTTGGAGCAAGCCTTCGTAAAAGACGACAAGCAGTCGGTGGGAGATTACGCAAAGAGCAAGGGAATGAAAGTGAATAAGTTCATTTACTACGTGCTCGGCGAAGCGTCCGTTTAATTTCTTTGTTCAATTGATTTTTCGGTAGGACAGGCTTCGAGCCTGTCCTTTTTCCTATGGGATAGGCTGCCAGCCTGTCAGGGCCATCCAGTGCGGACGAATCGCTCGCACTTTGACGAGTCGCGGTTACGAAAGTATCAAACAGATGTCTGATTCGAATTTGCCTAGCGTCCGACCGGTATACAAACGCGTTATCCTCAAGCTGTCCGGAGAAAGCCTAGCTCATTCCGGCGAGCGTGGCATTAGCATGGATGAAGTCACGGTCATAGCCAAGCAGGTCAAGCAAGCACATGCGCTGGGCTGTCAAATTGCTGTCGTCATTGGCGGCGGGAATATTCTTCGGGGTGGCCAATTTAAAGGCTCAAGTGGCGAAATGATTCAAGAAGCCACGGCTCATTATATGGGTATGTTGGCGACGGTCATAAACGCGTTGGCGATGCAAGACGCACTCGAACACATCGGCTGTGCAACGCGAGTGATGTCGGCGATCAAAATGGATGGCGTTGCCGAACCGTTTATTCGTCGTCGAGCCATTCGGCACTTAGAAAAGGGGCGAATCGTCATTTTAGCGGCCGGAACCGGTGCTCCGTTTGTAACGACTGATACGGCGGCTGCAAATCGAGGGCTTGAGCTCGATGCGGATATTGTCCTGAAAGCGACCCGCGTTGACGGTGTTTACAGTGATGATCCGGAAAAGAACCCCCATGCCGTTCTCTTTCGAGAACTCGATTACGATCTCGTCATCTCGAAAAACTTGAAAGTAATGGACTCGACGGCCATCGCTCAGTGTCGGACGCACGGTTTGCCGATCCTAGTCTTCAACTTCAAAAAAGATGGTAACATTGTAAAAGCCGTGAGCGGCCATCAGGTTGGCACTCGAATAAGCCCCGTAGGAGAAAAGTAATCATGAGCCAGATCGAAGACATCGCCGTAGATGCCGAAGACCGCATGGAAAAAGCCTTAGCGGTCTTGAAGAATAACTTGGCTGGAATTCGCACCGGTCGTGCGACGCCCGGACTTGTTGATTCGGTTCGCGTGACCGTTTATGGCTCGCAAACCCCACTGAAGCAATTAGCCTCAGTCGGCGCGCCTGAACCAAATCAGTTGGTCATTCGTCCTTTCGATCCCAGCACGATCAAGGAAATTGAAAAAGCGATTGTTGCTAGCGACCTCGGATTGAATCCGCAGAACGATGGCCGAATCATCCGGATCAACATTCCACCATTGTCGACCGATGTGCGCAAGAAGTTGGTGACTCGGATCAAGGAGCTCGCCGAAGAATCTCGAATCAGTATTCGAAGTGTTCGTCGTGATGCCAACAAGAGTTTGGAAACGGCTGAGAAAGACAAACTCATCAGCGAAGATGATTGCGCAACCGGCAAAGAAGAAGTGCAGGAGTTGACGAAGAAATTTGAAAGCGCCGTTGGCGAGCTAGCCAAGTCGCGTGAAGCTGAAGTGATGGAAGGCTAGATCGTGTCGAAACTCTTTGATTTGTCTGGCCATGCGGCCGTCGTTATTGGCGGTACCGGTGGCCTCGGCGGAGCAATGGCGGTTGCGTTAGCGCAGGCTGGAGCTTCGGTAGCGGTTGTCGGTCGAAGTGCTGAACGCGGAGCCGAAAAGGTCGAGCACATTCGATCACTGGGTGGTAAAGCCATTTTCCATTCGGCCGATGCCCTCGATCCCGCTTCCTTGGAAGCGGCTTGCAAAGCGATCGAAATTCAAATTGGCCCGGTTCAAACGCTGGTCAATGCAGCTGGCGGGAATCGCCCAGATGCAACGTTGCCACCCGGTTCCGATTTTTGCAATCTGAAATTGGAAGCTTGGCGCGAAGTCTTCGATCTTAATCTCGTGGGTGGTGCACTCATCCCTTCTCAAGTATTCGGCCGTGGCATGGTGGCACGAAAGTCTGGCAGTATTATCAATATTGCCTCGATGGCTGGAATGATTCCACTTTCCCGCGTCGTGGCCTATGCGGCATCGAAGGCTGCCGTCATTAACTTGACTCAGTTTCTTGCTAGGGAATGGGCTACCGTCGGCGTTCGCGTAAACGCGATCTCGCCCGGCTTTTTTCCGGCCGAACAAAACAAAACCTTGCTCTACAACGGCGATGGAAGTTTGTCGCCACGCGGCCAGCAAATCATTGGGCATACACCCATGGCACGGTTTGGCAATCCAGACGAACTCGCCGGCGCTACCGTTTTTCTCGCCTCGGACAAAGCATCCTCATTTGTGACGGGCCAAAACATTGTCGTCGATGGCGGTTTCTCTTCGACAACGATCTAGAAATATTTTTTACTAACCCACTTCAACCTTGGAGACAATCCATTCATGGCTCAGATCAAGCTTCGTCAAGACAAATGTGAACTCGATTTTCTTTCCTTAGGAGCTTTGGTCCATCGGCTTGATCCAGGCATTATCCCTTTTCGCAAGGCTCGTAATTTTGACATCCACGTTTCGGGTGGCGAGTACAACGTGGCTGCAAACCTTTCGGACTGCTTCGGTTTGAAGACCGGCGTCGCGACTGCCATGGTGAATTATGGAATTGGCGAATTGGTGCAAGCTCGCGTTCGCGAAATGGGAGTCAAGACGTTCTACAAGCACTTCGAACACGATGGAGTGACTGGGCCTAACATCGCAACGGTTTATAGCGATCGTGGCCTTGGAGTTCGTCCTCCTGTCGTGTTTTACAACCGTTCGAACGAAGCTGGAGGATTGCTCAAGCCAGGCGATTTCGATTGGAAAACCATTTTCGCTTCGGGCGTTCGCTGGTTTCACTCCGGTGGTATCTTCGCCGCTCTCTCGCCGACAACATCGGAACTCATCGCCGAAGGAATGAAAGCTGCCCAAGCGGCAGGCGTCGTTACTTCCTTTGACTTGAACTACCGCGCCAAACTTTGGAATCGCGTTGGTGGTGCGGCCAAGGCTCAAGAAATGATTTCCAAGATCGTCTCCAACGTCGACATGCTTGTCGGGAATGAAGAAGATCTCCAGAAAGGCCTCGGAATCGAAGGCCAAGATGTTGAATCGTCATCGGATCTCGATCCCGATGCTTTCTTCAAGATGATCGAACGAGCTGTAGAAAAATTCCCGAACGTGAAGATGGTTGCGACGACCCTGCGCGAAGTCCACTCGACGAATCGTCATGACTGGGCAGCCGTACTTTGGTATGACGGAAAGCGATACGTCAGCCCGACTTGCCAACTCGATGTTGTCGATCGTATCGGCGGTGGCGATGGTTTCGCGGCTGGCCTGATCTATGGCATGCTGGCTGGGAAGGCCCCTGAAGATGCTCTTCGAATGGGCTGGGCTCACGGTGCTTTGCTAACCACCTTCCCAGGCGATACGACGATGGCCAAGCTCCCTGAAGTCGAAGCGCTCGCCAAAGGCGGCTCGGCTCGGGTTCAACGCTAAAAGAACATCTTTCTCGAATTGTTCAAGCTTGTAAAAAATAGGTCCTATATGTTTATAGGACCTGTTTTTTGCCGCTACACATCCAAATCGCCTGGCATGACTAGTTCTTCTTTGAGAATCACTATGACCGTAGCCAGAAAATCAAATGAGACAGGCATAGGAAGGACAGAAACGAAATAACAATTCGACTGAGCTAACATTTTTCCGTCTTCATTTTCCTGCCCCCATTTTCTTGTCTTTATCTTTCTCCGCTCGAAAATTGACCGGTAGCATCGAAGTAGCCTGGTATAGAAACCCGTTCCCAAACCTCAAATTCGGTTGGATATTCATCGTGATCGCTGGCCGGAATCAAATCGTGTTGTGTGCGAGTCCAACCGTCACGATTCCAGCCATCAAAGCGGGCATCGCCGTCGATATCGGCGCAAACGTTGGTAAGCATGACGCGATCAACACGCGGCATAGCCTCAACAAAAAGTTCCCCCCCTCCGATGATGAACGGGTGAGCTCCAACTGGAACTAGTCTCAAGGCTTCGTTCAAACTGGCTGCCGTCCATACTTCGGGGTACGAGAAATCCTTGGAACGCGTCAGCACAATCGAAGTTCTCCCGGGAAGAACGCGACCAATCGATTCGAACGTTTTTCGCCCCATGATCAAAGCATGGCCCATTGTCAACGTTTTGAATCGCTGAAGGTCACTTCGCAAACGCCATGGCAAAGCGTTGTTCTTTCCGATGACGCCATTCTTGGCGACTGCAACGACGATGGTTGCGTGAATGCGTTCGGGCGGAAGTGGCATGGTTCGCTAGGATTCGTTCGCGTGTTTTCGACGACGGCAGTTGCTTGTTCAAACAAGTATTTTGGTTTCAATGAAGTATGCGACAAATGTTAGTGCTTTGTCAATCAGATACACGGGATTGGACAATGTCGCCGTTCGTTCCGACGAACGTCGCGGGATCCCTTGGAATGTCCGCTTCGTTCGCACGAGCGAAGGGCGATTAGCACGGCTCTTCCAACACACCTTTTTCTCGTTGACAAAAGCACGAGCCGAATTCTTTAGCCACTCGATTGGCGGAGGAACGAGAATGGCGGAGGAACGAGAATCGAGAAAAGTCGATGGCCCGATTGGCATCCGGTTTGCCGTTCGAATACAATTCAGCTTTGCTTTCCGCCATTGTCGACCTTATAGAATACGAGAAATTATGCCATCCTTCCATTCAGGCCTATCCCGTCGCGGCTTTATCTCGAAATCAGTATCAGGGCTTACTGCAGCTGGATTGCCGCTATGGTTCGCTAATGGCTTCACCGCTTCTGCCATTGCCGCTCAGGCGGAAGCTGAAAAACCAACGGCCGCGAATGATAAACTGCAAGTCGGTTGGGTTGGTATTGGAAGCCCTTCAAGTCGAGCGTTGCAAGTGTATGGTTCGACTAAGGACTTCAAACAGCTGGAACACGTAGCGGTATGTGACGTCGATAGTCGACATTTGTATCGCGCAGCCTATAAGTTTCGCGAAGATCACAAGCTTGAGCCCCATCAATTTTCCAACTATCGCGACTTAATCAGCCGCGATGACATCGACATCGTTGTCGTGGCGACACCAGATCATTGGCATGCTGAAATCGCCATTGCAGCCATGATGAAAGGCAAGGATGTCTATTGCGAAAAACCATTGACGCTTACGATTGAAGAGTCTCTCCAATTGATGAAGGTGCAAAAGCAAACCGGACGCGTATTGCAAACCGGCAGCCAGCAGCGCACGGAATTTGATGGCTTGTTCAGAGCTGCTGTGGAAGTCGTCCGAAGCGGCGCCATTGGAAAAATTAAAACGATTGAATGTCGCATCGGCGAGAATCCGGTGAGTGGTGCCATCGAGGAAGCCCCTGTACCTCGTAGCCTCGATTGGGATCAATGGCTGGGCTCGACACCTGTCGTCCCTTATCGGATAAAGAAAGAAGCCATTGGCCATGACATGGACAAGGATACGCCAACCAACTGCCACTATAACTTCCGTTGGTTTCAAGCTTATTCGGGCGGTAAGATGACCGATTGGGGGGCTCACCATATCGATATTGCTCAATGGTCCATGAACATGGATGGATCCGGGCCTAACAAAGTTGTCTGCGAATCGATGACTGAAGTCTACGATAAGGGTGACGGTTACGATTGGCCGAAGAATTTCCGTATCAAGATGACTTATGCCAATGGCGTCGACGTCTTCGTGATGTCCAAAGGAGGGACCGAAGTTGAGGGACTCATCAGCGCAAAGGGTACCGAACGCAAGGTCACGGCGGACGAAAACGGCGTCCTAATCCAGGGTGAAACCGGAACGGTCTTCGTCGGTCGTAATCTACTCTTAGCCAGCAAGCAAGAATTGCTGACGACACCGCCTAAACTAGATATTCCCGTGTACGACAAAATTACGACCAATCACTATGGCAACTTCTTGGATTGTATTAAGAGCCGAAAAGACCCAATCTGTTCTGCAACTGTCGGTGGCGGTTCTGTGATCATCTGCCACTTAGGTGTCATCGCATTGCAAATGGGGGTCGGCAAAGAACTCACTTGGGATCCGGCCCAACACCTCTTTACCGGCGCTAATGCCGACGCGGCTAACAGCAAGATTGCCCGAGCCCGACGAACAGGCCCCATCAAGCTAAGCTAAGCAATTCAGATTTTCCGAAACCGTTCCAATGCAATTGCCTTGGAACGGATTCGAACAGTACCTCCAACCGCAAATAGCAGTGCATAATTGTGGTGCATGAAAAAACTAACACTCTCGTCAAAATTCATTGTTACCTCTCCCATTTCACCATTCCAACCTTCACCCTCCCCCCGGGAGGGTCGAAGCCGAGGAACGAGGCTTCGGGGAGGG
>JANOAI010000236.1:0-1681 GCA_031411055.1 Pirellulaceae bacterium | reverse complement strand
CTTTGGAAAACGATAGGTAGGCTCGTCGATCGATTTCCCGCAGAGGAATGCCTACGATACATCCTACACGCCGGCTACCGACTAAAGACTTACGGGATACATCAACCCTAGAACCGCTCTAATGTGGCGTTGTCCAACGAATAATTCAGCGGAGAATCAGGACATACGCAAGGCATTGCAAGCAACATAATTAAAGCGGCATCAAAGCCGGTGATAATCCGTTGGGCAATGGATGGACGTCAGGATGCAATGCGTGCGCGAGTATCTCGAGGCTGTCGACGAGTCTTGGACCGGGCCGACTGAAGTATGCTGAGCCATCCACGACGAATACTTTGCGAGCTCGGACGCAACGCAATGCTTCCCAGCCGGGCTTCGATTGAAGGATTGGCAAATCTTGTAACGTGCGCTCGATGCCAAAACCGCAACAGGCAATGAAAAGGACTTCGGGATCGGCTTGGACGATCGCTTCCCAAGAAGTGGTTCGTGATCGTTGAGATTTTTCGCCAATCGCTTCTCGGCCACCTGCCAACTCAACCAATTCAGGACTCCAGTGCCCGGCGCAAAACGGTGGATCAATCCATTCCAGCAACATCACCGAAGGTCTTGCTTGTATAGAAAGCGTTCGATCGGCGACCGCTTGTATCCGATCCCGAAGCAAACCGATCTCTCTCTGCGCAATCTCGCTGCAGCCGGCCGCGTCACCTACCAACTGAATACACTTGAGAACATCTTCCAAGCAAATGGGCTCGAGATTGATAACCTGCGGCGTTCCTGGCAATGAGCAGGCCGCTTGTTGGACTTCGGATTCGGCCACCGCACATACATCACAAAGTGCTTGCGTCACAATCAAATCGGGACGAAGCGACTGGAGCACCGGCATATCGAGCGTGTAAAGTGCCTTTTCAGTCTTCAGTCGCTCTCGCACCAGTTCATCGATTTGGCCACTCGTCGCATCATGCGGGATCAGCGTGTTAGTAACCTTAGGGAGCCCAACTACCGAAACAGGATAGTCGCATTCGTGAGTCACACCGACGAGCTGCTCGCGCAATCCAAGTTGACAGATGATTTCTGTCGCACTTGGCAACAGCGACACAATTTTCATACATGACCTTTCGAATACCGTACTTCAACGCAAGACAGTATAGCGACTCAAGCGGATTGAGGCAGGTTACTGGAAACTTGCGACTTCCGTCTGCGCATCAGAAAGAATACAGCGATTCCAGCTGTCGGCGCGATGGCATAGAGGTACTTGGAAAGGTGACAAATCGAAGCGGCAGATCAAACTTCTATAGTGGTCATATCATCCAACTATCGTAATGGCGGAAACGCGAAGGAGCAGAATAGAGCTCGGGCATGGTTCTTGCTTGGTTGAACGCAATGACCACCATTGCTTCGACAGTCGATTGTCGATTGAAGATTGTCGCCGTTCGCTCCGCGAACGTAGCGTGAAGCGGTAGAACCGTCACTAATTCTCAACGGTTGAAGAGCAAGAACGCTTCTCGCTCTGCCCGCTACGTTCGCGGAGAGGCTGTGATTTAATTTGCCCTTCCGCAGCATCGGTAGGTTGATTCGTTTGCAAAATTCATGTTTACCCCTCAAAAAGCTCTGTTTTTGAGGATAAGTCCTACGTTTGAATCTCGATATCAGTTTCAATGAGGGAGCTCAGACGCAAACAACGGTG
>JANOAI010000235.1:0-4015 GCA_031411055.1 Pirellulaceae bacterium | reverse complement strand
CCCGCAGCCGATGTCGATACCTATGAGTTTACGGCAAAGAAGGGCGAGACATGGTGGGTAGAAGTCGCAAGCGAGCGACTGGGGTTGGATACCGATCCGTTTGTGCTCGTACAACAGGTTAAAGACGGTAAGTTTGCGGACGTCGCCGAACTCTATGATATCGCCCCGCCTTTGAAGGTTACTAGTAACGGCTACGCATACGACGGACCTCCGTACGACGCAGGTTCGCGAGATGTGCTTGGTAAATTCGAAGTTAAAGAGGACGGAATTTATCGACTACAAGTGCGTGATCTCTTCGGTGGCACTCGCAGCAATCCACACAACACTTATCGCCTGATTGTACGTCAAGCGACGCCCGATTTCTCTTTGGCCGCTTGGGCTGTTCACATGACCTTGAGAAACGGCGATCGTTCAGCTTTCTCCAAACCGCTTGCGCTGCGACAGGGTGAAGCTCGCGCGTTGGAAGTTGTCGTGCAGCGTCGCGATGGTTTCGACGGCGCGATCGAGATAAGCATGGAAGATCTACCGAACGGAGTTACTGCAGCCGGTTTGAAGATCGCTCAAGGCAAAAACGTTGGTCACCTTATCATCGCCGCCGAGGAAAGCGCAGCGCCTGGTTTCTCACTCGCCAAGATCACGGGCAAAGCCATGATCGACGGCGAGGAAGTCACGCGTCCGGTACGTCTCGCGAGTATGGAATGGCCGATCGCAGATGCAAAGACCATGGGTGAAATTCCAGTTCCACGACTCGTCGCGGATGTTCCTGTTTCGGTGACCGATTCCGAGCAAGCGCCCCTTTCGATCACGCTCGCTGAGAATAAAGTCTTCGAAGCGAACGCGGGCGAGAAGTTGACGATACCTCTCAAACTTTCTTGGCGGAATGAGTTCAATGGTATCTCCATCAAGATCAAGGCTTACGGAGAAGGCTTTAGCAGCCTCAAAGAGTTTGAGATTCCGATCAAAGCTGAGAAGCACGATGCGGTGATCGACTTGGCCGCTCTCAAGATCGCTCCTGGAGACTACACATTCGCCTTTCAGAGTCTCGGTATCTGCCGCTATCGGTACAATCCGTCCGTTGTGCCTTTGGTCGAGGCGGAGCACAAGAAAGCGGAAGAGGCTCTTGCCGCCGCTGCTGCCGAAGCAAAGAACGTTGCCGCTGAAGACGTCGAGGCGGCGAAGAAGGCTGCTGAAAAACAGAAGCAGGCTGAAGCCGTAATGAATGCAGTCACGACCAAAATGAAATCGACAACCGAGGCGGCGAAGCCGAAGGATATCGTCGATATCCTCGTCTCACAACCGATCCGCGTTCGCGTAAAACCTGCATCTTCCACGACTGCGGCTAAATGATGAAACACTTATTTCTTTTCATCGTGTTCACGTCGTCGCATGTGATGGCTGAAGACTTAGAGTATTTCCGAGATGTCTATCCCTTTCTGAAGACGAACTGCATCGCATGCCATAACAAGACGACGAGCAAGGCAGATCTGAACATGGAGACGCCGGAGCTGATGATCAAGGGAGGTGATTCGGGGCCATCGATTGTTCCAGGCAAAAGTGAAGAGAGCTTGATCGTCAAAGCGTCGTTGCACAAAGACGACATCGAGATGCCGCCCCCAAATAACAAATCCGGCGCAGTCAATCTCTCGCCAGCCGAGATTGCGATCTTGAAGCGATGGATCGATCAAGGTGCGAAAAGTGCAACGCAACAAGAACGTGCCGTCGTCTTGAAAGCGTACTCGGCAAGCGTTGACCCAATCTATAGCGTTGCCATGACAAAAGACGGACGCTATGTTGCCTGTGGGCGTTCGAATCAGATCTATCTTTATGATTTGGCGACACGGCAATTGGTAACGCAGATCAGCGACCCCAACGAAAAGAATGGTGCTGCGCATCGCGCGCTCGTGCAATCGCTTTCGTTCAGCCCCGATGGGGCGCGACTAGCCAGCGGGAGTTTCCGTGAAGTCAAAATTTGGAAGCTGGAACAGGTTAAACCTACGCCGAACGCGCAAGAGTCAGCCTCTACACTTGCCACCCAAGAGTTGATTGGCAAGATCACCACTGCCGGCAAGCTCAAGGTCGTGAGCAGTGCCATGTCTGCCGATGGAAAGCTGGTCGCGATCGGCTGCGAGGATGGATCGGTTCGAGTTTGGGATGCGGCGTCGGTAAAGCAGGTGATCGAGCTGCGAGGGAGCGTCGATACGAACCGAAGGATGGCGGCCTTGGATTGGACAATCGCCGAACAAACGCTGGAGCAAGCCTTTCAGAAGAGCGAGGTCACCCGTATCGAAGCTCAGGACAAAGCTCTCGATGTGCTGCTCGGGAAAGCCAAGGAGGCGATCGTGACGATCAAAAAGGTACTGCCGGAGAAACAGAAAGCGGTGCCAGCGACAACCAAAGCCAAAGCCGAAGCTCAGAAAGTAGTGGATAAACTCGAAGCTAAGTTTGAAGAATCAAAAGACTCGGCAGTTGAGAAGGAACTGAAATCCGCGCAGGATAAATTGATCACGGCGACGATGACCGAGGTTTCCGCACTCGCGGCCGTCAAAGCTGCCCAAAGCAACAATAAAGACGCCGAGGACGATGTAAAACGAATCACGAAATTGAAGGCGGAGAATGCGAAAGCCATTACCGCTGCAAATGAGGTGATCGCCCAAGCGAAAGCGACTCAGGAGAAGGCCACCGCCGAACTCGCAGAAGTGAAGCAATCGTTAAGCAAGTCAACCGTGAAGCCGTTAGCCGTCCATTTCTCGAACGATGCCCAGCGTGTTGCTTCGATGTTAGAGGATGGTACCTTGCGAGTGTGGGCGGTAGCCAGCGGAATACCGATCGAAGAGACCTCCGGAAGCGATGCTTCGACGACGCTTACCACCGCCCCCGACGGCTCGTTTGTCGCGACGAAAGTTGTTGCGCGAACTGCTGGCACTTCGGCTCGTTGGAGGATGGAACGCAAGATCGATCAAAAGGGGCTCTTTGCCGATCGAGTGAACGCTGTCCGATTCAGCCCTGATGGAAAAACCCTCGCCACGGGCGGCGGCGAACCTTCGCGCTCAGGCGACCTAATTCTTTTGGATGTGGCAACCGGTCAAACAACCAAGACGTGGAAAGAGAAGCACACCGACACCGTTCTTTGTCTTGATTTTTCGCCTGATGGTAAACAGCTAGCTTCCGGCGCGGCAGACAAGATCGCACGCGTTACCGAAATCGCGACCGGCAAGCAGTTGAGTCTTTTCGAGGGACACACCCATCACGTCATGGGAATCGCATTTCGCAGTGATGGCCGTGTGCTTGCCACCGCAGGCGCGGAAGGGACCGTTGTCACTTGGAATATGCTGGTTGGCGAGCGAAAGAAGAAGATCGAAGGTTGGACAAAGGAAGTCACTTCGCTCCAATTCATTGGCGCCACCAATCGGATCATCACTTCGGCGGGTGACAACCGAATTCGCATCATCACCGATGACGGTAACGAAGTTCAATCGATCGCAAACATCCCTGACTACATGCAGGCCGCCGCGAGCGAGGCAAACGGAAATACGATCGTCGGCGGCGGAGAAGATAGCCTATTGCGAATATGGGACGCGACCGGAAAAGAGCTAGTCGCATTTGGGAAGAACTAGCTGGACAACGTCGACACGCTCGCGATGATCCTTTCGCTTAGCGAAAGACGGTGTCGACTACCGCTTTGGCTTCGAAAAAACGGACAAAGGCCAAGATCTCGTTATCTGGTTAAACAAGACAATCGACTTGAATGCAATCGAAGACCACTTGGTAGAAATTTCAATCATCCCGAGATGAGGGTCAAAGATTGGAGGCAATCGAATGAGACTCGTGTTCCAGCGATGCGTTACCGATCAGGGACACAAGAATGAAACTGATATAAATAGCCGTGCGCGATTGTGAAGCCTGAAAAATCTAACGATTTCGTCGAAATTCATGGTAACCTCTCCCATTGGGAGAGGTCGGACGCGGTAGCGGCCGGGAGAGGGTGATCACACAACCGAGGATTTGCTGGTTTTCA
>JANOAI010000234.1:0-3432 GCA_031411055.1 Pirellulaceae bacterium | reverse complement strand
GTCGAGCAGAGTCTCAATCGATACGTCCTGGCCGACGTGGTGGCTCTTGTTGCAAGCGAGCAAAGCAAACTGGCCACGAAATTCCTTGATAGCGGTGATTTTCTAAAGTGCCGCCAGACCCTTGCAGATAATGGTGCCTTCATTGCAAAAAATGCGCTCTTAGTCCCAACCGATGCGCGTCTCATTGAGCTTTCGGGGAAAAATCGGAATCAAGAGGAGCAAGTGAAGAATGTCAAATCAACTTCCGACCCGGCGGCGAACAGCTATCGCAAGTTGCAGCGTGCCGATTCCTACGAAGTCGATCAACAAATGCGATCTCGAGCCGTCGCCGAACCGGCGAAAAGCTCCAGCTCGCCAAGAAGCCGATAAGCTACCGGCGATCACCTTCATAACCGTTCGGCTTATCAGTCGATTATTGTTCGATCCAAAGCGCCTTGAGCCTGAGGCGCTAGCCGATTTCGTTTTCTAGAGAGACAATAGGGTTGGCTCTGTTTCCAAAGGCGGGCAACTCGCTTTTAACGCGCAGTGCAAGCAAGCGGTTCCTGGGTTTTTCTGCCAAACACCGGCCGCTAGCTGAATGGCACTTACTTTCGACTGTGTTTTGTAGCGATTGGGCGCAAGCCCTCCGGATTCGTTGCTTTTTTTAGCACATACCGGACGGCTCGCGCCGTTCCGCTTATGAAGTAAGTGCCTTTAGCCGCTCGCTGGCGCGTCGCGTTAGATTAGAAACAGCCCCTAGTTCGACTCCCCCAGTCGTTTAGCACTATACACAACTTTCGAAACTAGCGATTTCGGCTCCAGGATGCTTGGATTGTGTTGTACTATGAGCTCAATCAAATTCCCGCCACTCCTTTCGCCTTCGATAGCCCTTTTTGAAGCATGAAGTCTCGTTCCATCATCCTGATGCTTTTGATCGTGCTGCTGCCGCTGGTGCTCCTTACATGGGCAGCTATTCGCATCGGCCGGCAAGAGCAAACGCTCGTGCAGGATCGCTTTCGAGAGGTTATGGAGACACGACTCGACGACATCAATCGCGAGATCCGAAACCATTTCGACCAAACACAACGCGAGCTTCAGTCGCTTAATGAGGTCGATCATCTCGATGTCGAACGAATGCGTGAGCTGGTTCGAACTCAACCCAAAATAATGCAACTCTTTGTTGTCTCAGAAAAGGGAAAGCTATTGTTTCCCGATCCAACTGGACCCTTGAATCGAGATGAAGAGCGATTCTTACAAAGCACGGCTAGAATGTTTACGGGGCAAGAGTTGCTGGATGCTGTGCTTCAAACCGTAGAGGCCTCAGAGCCTTTAACGCGGTCGTCCAATTCCCGAATGCGAGCGCTACCGAAAACTCCGGAACAGAGCATTAAAGAGACCAGTGGTTGGTTCACATGGTATTGGGATCGTGGATTGAACCTGGTCTATTGGCAACGACGCTCATCAGGAAAAATCGTAGGCGTTGCACTCGAACGAAGTCGATGGATCGCGGATATCATCGCAAAACTCCCAAACACAGATGATATCCTGAGTTCTGATATAGAAAGTGGTGGTTTGAAACAAAGTTCTCGCTCGGAGAAGCAGATTGAGACACGTTTCCGTTTATTGGACGCCTCGGGCGAAACCATTTACCAATGGGGCAACTATGACGTTCCCATCGCTGCGAAACCTTATTGCGAAATATCTGTCGCAGCACCTCTGCAGTCCTGGAGACTCCAGTGTTTGCTACCGGAGAATCAGATTTCCATAACCGGCCGCAGCGCTTGGCTTGGTCTTCTAGGAGGATTGGGGGCAGTTGCGGTCGCGATTGCCGCAATGGCTTGGGTCTTTTATCGGGACTATTCACTGAGTATGCGAGAAGCAGCCGAGCAAGTTAGCTTCGTCAATCAGGTTTCTCACGAACTGAAAACTCCTTTAACCAACATTCGCTTGTACGCCGAGCTGCTTGAGAGCGACTTGGCGAATATGCCTGAGGAAGATGCAGATAAACCACGACGGCGTTTGAACGTGATTCTTTCCGAAGGACAACGACTAACCCGATTGATTGGAAACGTCCTGACCTTCGCTCGCCAACAACGAAAATCGCTGCAACCACAAGGACAGACTTTGATTCCCGATGAAGTAATCTCGCAGATTGTCGATCGATTTCGACCGCCGTTGGAGGCATTGGGAATTGCAACCGAGCTCAATTTGAACGCTAAGCAACCGATGTCCCTCGATCCAGATTTTGTAGAACAAATCTTGGGCAACCTAATTAATAATGTCGAGAAATACGCTGCCGAAGGGAAGCTGCTTCGATTGACAAGCCAACAAACCGAAAGCGAACTGTCTTTCAGCGTGATCGATGCTGGTCCAGGGATTCCGGCTGATAAGCAACAGGAAGTCTTTCGTCCTTTCTCACGTCTCTCTCAGAAAATTCGATGTGCAACCGGGACGGGCATTGGGTTATCCATCGCAAGGGAGCTCGCAAGAATGCATGGAGGGGACATTCAATTGAATAGACATCCACGTTCGTCAAACACAAGTGAATATGGATGTGAGTTTGTTGTTGCGATCAAAGGACTGCAGTCGTTAGAGCACCGCGTAACATGAAAATTTTGATTGCCGAAGATGACCAATTTACTCGTGAAGGCTTAACCGAGGTTTTGTCGTCGGAAGGGTTCGATGTGATTGCAACTGCCGATGGGAAGGAAGCCATCGAGCAATTTGCGGCATGTCGTCCTGACTTTGTCTGCCTTGACATTATGATGCCTCGTCAAAGCGGGTATGAAGCTTGTCGATGGATTCGGCAGGAAGCTCCGAAAGTCCCAATAATCTTTATCAGTGCCAAGGCAGAAGAAGTCGATCGACTGGTTGGTTTCCAGCTTGGGGCGGACGATTTTATCGTTAAGCCCTTTCGTATTCGTGAGGTTGTCGCAAGAGTCCGTGCCGTTGCCAGGCGATGCATGAGTGCAGGTGACAACCGACCAACCGATTTTTCGTTTGGCGATCTCGTCGTCAGTCCGTCAGAATTGCGGGCCAAGCGACGAGACGAAGTCATCGAGCTAGGGCCTCGAGATGTGAAGATACTTCAATTGCTTTTTCAACACCAAGGCCAAGTCTTAGATCGACAAGCTATCTTTCGATACGCTTGGGGAGAAAGCTTTTTTCCCAATAGCCGGACCCTTGATCAGCACATCTCACAGCTACGGAAACGTATCGAATTAGATCCCAAAAACCCAAAACTTGTTCTGACGGTTCACGGTATCGGCTATCGTTACGACGGCATGTCGACCTAGTGCTTCGTCCAGATTGGATTTTTGGGTACGACGGACTTCCAGTCCGTCGACAAACACTGGCACCGACGGACTGGAAGCCCGTCGTACAGGTTCAGCTCAACCCTCATTTTAAGGTGTGAAGAAGCACTGGTTTGATAAGCGCTAATTGTCTTTCACT